>CANPBT010000019.1 GCA_947572415.1 uncultured Clostridia bacterium
GACGATTTACGCATGCCCGAAGTAACTATCCCCACCGCACTTAAATTTAATGCAAAAAACGGCGACAAGGTAGTTTGTGAAATCTGTACTTATCGAAAAAGCGGACTGCCTTCCGGCAAGGTGACCGAAGTTCTTGGCGAAAGCGGCGACTTCGAGGTTGAAGAGCTTTCCATAATCCGCGCACACGGGCTGAACGAGCAGTTTCCGCAGAGCGTCATAGACGAAGCCGACAGTGCTTCGGGCGAAAAAATACAGTTAAATGCACGCAGAGATTTGCGCGAAAAGCTTATTTTTACTATCGACGGGGCGGACACGCGCGACGTGGACGACGCTGTATCTTTGGAGTTCAAGGACGGAAATTACGTTTTAGGCGTGCACATCGCCGACGTAAGCCATTACGTTAAATACAAGTCTGTAATCGACGAGGAAGCTTATGCGCGCGGCACAAGCGTATATTTCCCCGACAGAGTATTGCCCATGTTGCCGCAATCGCTTTCCAACGGAGCATGCTCGCTGAACGAAGGCGAGGACAGATACGCCCTTTCCTGCTCCATGACTTTTGATAAAGACGGCATACGCCAAAGTTACGAAATATTCGAAAGTATAATAAACAGCAGACATAAAATGACATATGACGACGTTACGGCGATTTGCGAAAACAATACCGAAATTTGCAAAAGGTACCAGGATATCGAAAATACCGTCAAAAACATGAAAAAGCTGTGCCTTATTATGGAGCGCAAACGTGCCGCGGCGGGCGAAGTCAACCTCGACGTACGCGAAGCTAAAATTCACGTCGATGAAAACGGTGAAATTATTATCCCCGACTACAAACGCGGAATTTCCGAAAGAATTATCGAGCAGTTTATGATTTCTGCCAACGAAGCCGTTGCGGAATTTTTACAGAAGAAAAACGCGGCATGTCTTTACCGTGTACACGAATCGCCGTCGTCCGAAAAAGCTTCAACGCTTATTTCTTTTCTGAAAGACCTCGGCGTGAACGTGCGGTGCGACGCCGCCGCAGTAACCCCCAAAGACTTCCGCAATATTTTAAAAACCGTTGCGGACAAACCCTACGCTTCCGTAGTAAACAAGGTTATGCTCCGGAGTATGCAAAAGGCGCGTTACGCTGAAAACAACCTCGGGCACTTCGGGTTAGCTTCCGGCTGCTATTGCCACTTCACTTCGCCTATACGCAGATATCCCGATTTGTTTGTGCACCGCTCGTTGAAGAGTATTCTTCACTGCGATACTAAGCTTATGCCCGTTTATGTTAAAAACGCGCAAGCCGCCGGCATAGACTGCTCTGAACGGGAGCGCATTGCAGACGAAGCCGAACGCGACGTCGACGACCTTTATAAAACCGTTTATATGTCGGACCGAATAGGCGAAATTTACGACGCAACCGTTTCGGGCGTAACCAACTTCGGAGTTTTCTGCGAGCTTGAAAACACAATCGAAGGGCTTATCCCCATTGACGTCTTACCCGACAACGACTATGAATTCTTTGCCGAAAAATTTCTACTTAAAGGCAGAAAATCAACTTTCAGGCTCGGCGACAAACTCAAAGTACGCGTTGACGGTTGCGACTTCGGCAGAATGAGAGTTCTTTTCGGATTAGTTTGATTTTTGAGGTAAAATATGAATACTATTGCTCATAACAAATACGCCGCATACGAATATTTCATTCTCGAAAAATACGAGGCGGGAATAGTGCTCGAGGGTGCAGAAGTTAAATCCTTACGCGCGGGCAAATGCAACCTTAAAGACAGCTTCTGCCTTATAGCGGGCGGCGAGCTCATGCTTAAAAACGCGCACATTGCGGTCTACGACAAGGCGGGAGCTTTTTCTACCAGGCAATCAAAACGCGACAGAAAGCTTTTAATGCACCGCTTCGAAATCGATAAAATAGTAGGAAAAATCAACGAAAAAGGATACACCCTCGTTCCGTTATCACTCTATTTTTCGGGAAGTCTCGTCAAAGTAGAAATCGCGCTTTGCAAAGGCAAACAGAACTTTGACAAAAAACGTACTATTGCGGAGCGAGACCAAAAACGCGCGCTTGAAAGACAGCTTAAAGAATATTAAAACCGGCGCCGCACGAATTATCGAGCGGCGCCGGTTTTTTATTTGAGTTTTTTAAAGCAATCGGACGTAAAATCAAGCGTTATATCCACGTTCTGTCCTTCGCGCTCCACCGTAAGCGTAACCTTATCACCCGCGCGGACCGATATCATAACTTCGGGTACGTGGTAGCGGCGGCTGACGGCTATATCTTCTTTCAAAGTACCGTCCGCGCTCATAATTTTTACAGTACGGATAATATCGCCGGTCTGCAATCGCCCTTTTGCGGGCATTCCGTCTATATCGGCAATCCTGACCGTTTCGGTTATTTCCGCCCGCCCCGTTTCTTCGTTATATACCGAATAACTGTCGGTTACAACCGTCTGGATATTAAGATAAGCTTTATTTATCCCGCCGCCTCTCGGCAAAGAATTGCCCGCCGCAACGTACTCTTCGTACATCAGCTTTAAAAGCCGCCTGACGTTATTTGCGGGCAACGCATATCCCATATTATCGATATCCTCGCCTTCGTCTTTAGCGTTTACTATTGCAACGATTTCGCCGCGTGAATTATATAATGCGCCGCCCGAATTACCGTGGTTGATAGGCGCGGTCGTCCTTAAAACGCGATACTCGTTGGATTTGCTTTCGTTCAAATCGGAAAGCCCGACTTCGATATATTCGCTGTCCTTACTGATCATACCGTCTGAAATAGACATTCCCTCGCCCGAAGCGTTACCAACCGCATAGACAAATTCGCCCGAATATACGTCGGCTGCCGTGGAAAAGCTTGCCGAGCACGCGTCGCTGCGCTTTAACACTTCGCTTGCGGTAACCTTCAAAAGCGCTATATCGTACGTTACCGAAGCGCCTATAACCTGCGCGTTTATGCGATAATTTTCGTCGCCTACGATATCGTTCGTATCGTCGACCATGAAATTTGTGCCCCTTTCGTCCTGACCGTAAAGGTAAAGCCGAACGTCCTGCGCGAACACTTCATCGGAGGAGTCGTCGTAAATTACGTGGCAGTTTGTTGCCACGTATGCGTCGCCCGCATCTTTGTCGAGCCAAAGTATTACGCCCGAACCCGTATAAACCTTATACGTCCTGCGCGTGGAAGTTATCCCGGGGATACTGCTCTGGTGTTTTGACGAATAAGTAAACCTTGTCAGTATAGAAACGCCCGCCATCAACGATTTATTGACGGTTGCCTGCAAGCCCGCGGCGTTCTTAACGTCCTCGTCTGTATAATTCAGGTATTTATACAGAAAATCTTCAAACGAAATTTCTCCGTATCTTTTTACATACTCTTCGTAAACCTCGCTTATGGTAACGTCATGCCCGTCAACGCCGTCGCGGCCGTCACGACCGGGCTCCCCCTCAAAGCAACCGCAAAACAAAGTCACGACAGAAAGTGCAACAGCAACGAGCGGCAACAAAATTTTTTTCATCTTCAATTCCTTGATTTTAATTATAGTCCGAAATATTATTTTTTATAGCTTTATTCCGTTCTGCTTCAACAACTCGCGAGCGGTATCCACGCTGTCTGTGCCGGTTTTGTTTTTGACGGGCGCAAATTCTTTTTCGCGCGCGACTTCGAAAGCCAGACAGCTGCCCATGAACTTAACCATATCCACTACAAGCGTTTCAAACTTTACGGCATTAGGCTTATCCGGCGTTACGATTTTTCCGCCCTCCACGTGAGCGACCGCCTTTTTCGCAAGATGATACGGAAGCTTTTTTTCAATGGTTTCGTCCAGCTCTTTAACCCTGAAAAGGTAATTGAGTATTACTCCGTATCCGAGTTTGAGTTCGCCGTCGGCGCCGCGAAGCGAAGCGAGCTCGGGCGGCATTTCATAATATTCGATTATGCAAGGTTTACCGCCTTTTTCACAAAGCACGCCCACCCTTTCTTCGGGGCAGGTTTTCTTTACGACCTTTGCGCCGCACGCCCTACCCGAAAGCGCGGTTGCGCCTATAAAAGCAGGGTCGCATATTCTTTGCAATACGTTATCAACCCCGAAAACGTTAATCCACTCAATCCCTTCTCTTTCGATAACCTCCGAAAGCCCCGCGTTTACGAGCGAAGAATACCAGCCGCCGTTGCCGTTTGGAGACTGCGCAGGGCGGTGTTTGTCGGCAAGCAGAACCTTACCGTTAAAATCGCACACCGGCTCGGAATCCTGTACATAAAAGTGTATTTTTTCCTGCGGGTATCCGAAAAATTCGTTCTTACGGAAAAAATCAACCGTGTCGTCGTTGTTCACCGTGCTTGTCATTATAAACAGCGGAAAAAAGCACCCCGCACGGTCGGTCACTTCTTTGATATTGTTCATAAGCTGCCCGAAAATCGACAGCGTGCGCGTTTCGCCTATATTGAAAGTGCCTTTGGGTTTATCGAAGCCGAGACGCGTACCCTGTCCGCCCGCAAGCAACACGGCGGCCACCTTGTTTTCCTGCAGCAGCCTTATCCCTTCTCTTTCATAATACTCGCGGTTTTCGGCAATATCGCGTAACGACTTCGCCGCACACGGAGCTACTTTGCCGCCGTCTTCGGCTCTACTCTTATTTATATTCCCGATAACGCCGAAATTTACCTTTTCGATTTCGGCAAGCAAAATTTCCCGCTCCCGTTCATTCAATTCGTCATAGTATTCGAGAAGCTGTGTCTGCCCGAGTTTTTCCAAAAATAAAACTGTTCTTTCGTAATTCAATTTTGTTCCCCGTTTATACTTAATATTACATATAATTATATATTATTTGTGAAAATAAGTCAATAATTTCGTTAAATTTGCGTTCAACTATTGAAATTCGTAAAAATATGTTATATAATATTATGTAGTAAAAATATAGACGAGTATACATTCACCGCTTTTAGGCGGTTTTTTAAGGAGGATAAATATATGTATTGCACCGAATGCGGTGAAAAACTTACACTTATGTTCAAACAGGACGAAGGACTTGTTCCCTATTGCAAAACCTGCGGAGAATACCGCTTCCCCCGCTTTGCCACGGCTGTAAGTATGGTTGTAACAAACAGAAACAAGGATAAGATTATGCTCGCAAAGCATAACGGCAACGACGACTACATCTTGTTTGCGGGCTACGTCAAAAAGGGCGAAACCGCCGAAAAAGCCGTAACGCGCGAGTTCAAGGAAGAAACGCGGCTCGACACGGTAAAGTTCAAATATATGGGGTCGCGGTATCACGAACCGAAAAACGTGCTTATGCTCAACTTCCTCATTATGGCGGAAAACGGCGAAGCTTCACCGGATTTGAACGAACTTTCGGAAGTTAAATGGTTCGAACCGAACGAAGCGCTCGAAGCTATAAGAAAGGACTCCACTGCGGAAGCCTTTTTAAAGAATGCGCTTAACGAAATCAAAAAGTTATAAAAAAAGGAGATACATAAATGAACTTACTTTTAAGCACCGGCGCAATCGTCGGAATAGTGATAGGCTGCGTCGCACTGCTTATCGTCATCATAATTATATGCTGGGCGATATCGGCGCGCAACGCTTTCGTACGTATGGAGAACCAGTATGAAGAGGCTTTCCACAATATCGACATTTATCTTAAAAAGCGTTACGACCTTATACCTAACCTCGTTGAAACGGTTAAAGGTTATGCAAAGCACGAAAGCGGCACGCTTGAAAGCGTTGTTGCCGCGCGTAGCAAGGCGCAGAACGCCTCCACTCCCGCCGAAAAAATCGAAGCGAACGCAGAACTTACGCAAACAATGCGTAACTTCAATATGGTTATGGAAAGATATCCCGAACTCAAAGCTAACACAAACTTCCTCGATTTGCAAAATCAGCTTAAAAACATCGAATACGAACTTGCAAACGTAAGAAAGTATTACAACGCAACGGTTAAGCAGTTTAACACAAAAATACGCACATTCCCCGCTTCGATTATCGCGGGTAAAATGAAGCTTGAAAAACAACCTTACTTCGAGCTTGACAGCGTCGAAGAAAGGCAGAACGTAAAAGTCAGCTTCTAATAATTACAGAGATTATTATGAAAAAAGTTATTAAATTACCCATACTTATAATTATTATTACGCTTACGGCACTCATAGCCGTAGGCGTAATGGGATTTAACGCAGATAAATCCGCTTATGCGTATACCGACCCGCTTTATAGTTTTTCGGTAAGCAAATACAGCCTTGTTTACGATATCGGCTCGGATTGCAATATGTCGGTTACCGAAGACCTGACTATTAAATACACCGGCGTTCAGAGCACGGGCTTTATACGCGATATACCGGTTAACGGCGGCGCGCAGGTAAGAAACGTAAGCGTATACAAGCTTATAGACGGCGCCGAGCAGGACGTCTGGTACGACGTGTATTCCGAGGACAGCGATTTCATATCGGTCGACATCGGGGATTCGAGTTTGAAACGCGGAAAGTCGGAAAGTTACAGGATAAAATACGACTACATTATCACGAACTCGGTAGTTAATAAAAATATGCTACCGCTAAACGCGGTCGGGCACGGCTGGGACTGTTATCTTAACGACGTTTCCGTCAAGCTTATTCTCCCCGACGGCTTTGTAAGCGCAAAATGTTATATAGGGCGCGTAGGCACTACCGCAACGCAAGCGTTTGACAAAGGTGAGGAAAACGGCAGAAAGGTGCTTACCGCCTCAATTGATTTTCTTGATAAGAATAGCGGAGTTACCTTCGACCTGACTTTTGAAGAAGGCGCAATAAAAAATTATACAGACCTTACTCCATTCATTTTTACGCTTGCAGCGGCGATAATCGCAGTTATACTCGCGGCGGTGAAATTTGCTTTCTTTAATAAAAATTTTCTTACGCCCGTCGTAAATTACGAAGCCCCTGACAAAATGGACCCCTTGCTTATGGGCAAACTAATCGACAACAGCGTAAATAACGAAGACGTAACCTCACTTATATTTTACTGGGCAAGCAAGGGCTATATCAAAATCAACCTCGACGATAAAAACGACCCTGCGCTTATTCGCGTGACGCACGCTCTACCCGAACCCTGCCCTTCATACCAAAGGCTGATGTATAACAGCCTGTTTGCAAACGGCGATATGGTTCAGATAAGCCAGTTGAAATACAAATTTTACTCTACCGTTCAGCAAGTTACTTCCATTGTAAACAGACAAACTAAAGGGCTTTACAATAAAATAAGTTTAGGCGCTTCAATCGCATTTTCGGCAGCGTGCGGATTTATCCTTGGGCTCGCGCCTTTCCTGCTTGCGCTTTTGAGAGTTTCAACGAAAATGCTTCTCTGGTTCCCCTTTATCGCGATTGCGCCCATGGTCTTTTTAAACGTGCTTGCACAGGCGATAGTATTTTCGCGGCATAAATTAGATAAAAAGAAAATGCTTTTATCTGTCGGCGGAATTGCGCTTGTAAGCGTTATATTCGGTGTGTTTTACGTAGTTTTCGTTACTTCCGGCGTTATAGGAATATGGGCAAAAATCGCGCTTTACGCCTTGTGCTGTGCCGTTTCGGTTATATCGCCCGTACTTATTACTCGCACAAGAGATTATACCGAAAAGTTAAACGACATAATCGGATTTAAAAATTTTATTACTCTTGCGGAAAAAGATCAGCTTGAAATGATGCTCGAACAAGACCCGCAGTTCTACTATCATATTTTGCCTTATGCGCAAGTTCTCGGAGTTACCGACAAATGGGAAAATAAATTTAAAGGTCTTACAGTAGAACCGCCGCAATGGCTTTCAGGCAGTTTTGTTTCAACTTATATCGAATTCAGTATAATTAACTCAATGATAAGAAGTTCGTTCGGAAGCATGTCTGCGGGAATGGTTTCCCGTCCCTCTTCGTCAGGCTCGAACGGCGGCGGCCGCGGGGGCTTCGGCGGAGGTTTTTCGGGCGGGGGCTTTGGCGGAGGCGGCGGCCGCGGCAGATAAAAAAATTAAAAGGTTCGCGGCTAATACGCCGCGAACCTTTTCTTATTCGCCTATAACAGTAACAGTTATTTTTGTTGAAATGCCCTCCATAAGCTTTAACTCTATATCGTAATTGCCGAGGGTTTTTATAGGTTGAGTAAGCACAACCTTTTTCTTATCCACGCCGAACCCCGCTTCCTGCAAAGCTTCGGCTATATTTGCGCCCGTAACGGAACCGAACACTTTTCCGTTTTGCCCTGCTTTTATTTTTACCGTGAAATTTTTGCCCCTGAGCTCCTCCGCGAGCAGCTTAGTAGCTTTTACCTCCTCCGCTTTATGGAAGTTTGCGGCGGCTTTTTTCTGGTTCATATCGTTGAGTTTTGACGCCGTGGCTATTTCCGCAAGCCCTTTCTTTACAAGAAAATTGCGCGCATAGCCTTCGTTTACGTCAACAACCTCGCCTTTCTTTCCCTGTCCTTTGACATCTTGTATTAATATAACTTTCATAGGTGATACTCCTTCTTATTCAATTTTACAATTAATCGATAAGTTTGTCAATACTTTTGAATAATTTACGCTAAACGGCACAAATTATATACGGAGGGTTTTATGAAAGAGTTTAACAACGATATTGCTTGCAGCGTTGAAAAGTGCAAATACAATTTTCACGGTTGCAACTGCACCCTTGATAAAATCACGGTAGGCTGTAATTGCGACGGTAGCAAATGCACCTGCTGCGAAAGCTTCTCGGAAGAGTAAAAAAGACGGCGTCTGCGGATATTTCCGCGGACGCCGTTTTTTATTGCAACCACTCTTTAAAAGGTAAATCGGTCATAACCCCGAATGAGTTTAAAAGATTTCTGTCGTAAATATATGTAGCGACTCCGCTCTTCTGGAAATACGAATTGAATCCGTCCATAATCGCGAGGTCGTGCAAACCGTTTGCAAACGCACCGACGACAAATAGCAGACCGAACGTAAACGTCGTAAGCACTATAGCGCCGAACACGCCGTCGACGCTGCGAAAAATCACCCCGTCGCGCGCCCTGTCGATAAGCTTGGGGACAAATACGGCTATCAGAATAACCGCCACGAGCATTAAAAGGAACATGCCCGTGCCTATAATTAGCTGAGCTATTTTGCGCGTAGACAGTCCGATTGCGTTAAGTATATCCGCCGCCCCTTCGAGCACGCCCGCAAGCTTGCCTTCGAGATTGCCCGCAACCGCGATAAAGTCCTGCGCGTTAAACGCAAGATAATAAGACAATGCTCCGGCGCCGATTATCAGCCCCAAAACGAGCAAAGACCAGAGCGACGACGATATCCCGCTTGAAAAACCGTTCTTGATACAAAGAATTATCAGCCCTATCGCTATAAAATCCAGAATATAGTTTTTAAAGAAAACCCATATTCCGCTTTGATAAATTCCGCCCAGCAAACCGAATAATTTGCCGCCCTCTGCCGGAAGCCGGGTAAAATCGAGAATTACGAGGGCAACCGCAATGATAAGCCCCGTTATTACCGCGCCTTTCAGCGCGAGGCAAACCGCGCCGAATACTCTGTCGAGAACGCTCCACACCCCGCCAGACTGCTTGAATTTTTTCTTCGTAAGTTTATTGTATGAATTTTTATCTTCCGTGCCTATTGCCTGCAAAATCTGTTCGGTGTTGTCCTCGCGTTCGTCATACTGTTTATAATACGACAGCTCCTTACGCTTTTCTATTTTTTTATTCAGCGCCTTTCTGAGCATCGCGAATACGAGCATAAATGCGCATATGAGCGCAACGGCGATACTTAAAGAAACAATAGCGGCGACGGCGCCGTCCGTTTTAGACGAAACAAGCCCCGATACGGCTATCGTAATTGCTCCCGTTAAAAGCAATTCCACCGCCCATGACTTCACATTTGTAAATCCTTTTACCGCACCGACAATCGCGCCGATTACGGTGAAAAGACTTACAACTGCAATCAATATAATACTAACAATATTCATTAACACCTCGCGGGTTATTTATTAAAGCTGTCTTTAAGCGAAACAATCTCCGAAAGCACAAGCTCGCCGTTTTCGGTACACTTTTTATAATAGCCCGTACGCAACAGCTGAAACGGCTTTCCGTCCCCGCTCTCGAAAAGATACGGTTCGGCTTTGCCGTGGAATATAGTTTCGCTATCCTTGTTAATTCTTTCTGCGTAATCTTGTTCGGGATACTGTTCGTCCGTAAGAAGAGGCTTATACTGCCTGAATTCGGCGTCGACACCGTATTTTGCGTCCACCCACTGAATAACGCCCTTTGCCTTTATTTCCGACGGCTTGTCCGAGCCGCTTCTCGTTTCCGGGAAGTACGTGCATAAAATTTCTTTTACTTCGCCGCTTTCGTCGAGCACAACGTCGTCGCAACGCACGATATATGCGCTTTTAAGCCGAACCGCCCCGCCCTTAAAAAGCCTTTTATATTTGGGAGGAGGATTTAAAGCAAAATCGTCTTTGTCTATATATACTGTACCAGAGAATTTAATATCACGCTTACCACCGTCCTCCGCCATGGGATTTTTGTCGAACGATAAAGTTTCTTCACCGTTATAATTCGTAACGGTAAGCTTTACCGGATTTATAACCGCCATTGCGCGTTCCGCGGCGGAATTGAGATTATCGCGTATGCAACTGTCGAGCTGAGCCTGACTCACCACAGAATACGCCTTGGCGACCCCGACGTCCGCGCAGAATTTTTTGAGCGCCTCAGGAGGTACGCCACGGTTTCTCAGCCCTGCGACGGTAGGCATACGCGGGTCGTCCCAGCCACGCACGACGCCCTCGTCGACAAGCTTTTTGAGGTACCGCTTGGACATAAGCATATTCGAAATATTGAGTCTTGCAAACTCTATCTGACGGGGCAAAGGTTTTTCAAAACCCGCTTTTTCGACAAACCAGTTATATAAGGGACGATGATTTTCAAATTCGAGCGAACAAAGAGAATGCGTTATCCCCTCTATCGCGTCAGAAACGGGGTGCGCGAAATCGTACATTGGATAAATGCACCACTTAACGCCCGTACGATAGTGCGGCACTCGCGCTATACGGTAAATAACGGGGTCCCGCATATTTATGTTCGGCGAAGCCATATCTATCTTTGCGCGCAGAACTTTCGCCCCGTCGGGATATTTGCCCGCTTTCATTTCGCGGAATAATTTAAGATTTTCCTCAACGCTTCTGCCTCTGTAAGGAGAAGGCGACCCAGGCTGAGTGAGCGTACCGCGCGTCGCCGATATTTCTTCCGCGGACAAATCACACACGTAAGCGTTGCCGTCAACTATATATTTTTCGGCAATTTCGTACATTCTGTCGTAATAATCTGAAGCAAATACGAGCTTGTCATACTCGAAGCCCAGCCAGTTTATCGCGTCGGTAATGGAATTAACGTATTCGTAATCCTCTTTGGCGGGATTTGTGTCGTCCATACGCAGGTTGAGCTTTGCGCCGTACTTTTCCTTTACGGCAAAATTAATACATATCGCTTTTATATGTCCTATATGCGGATAGCCGTTTGGTTCGGGCGGGAAGCGCACCTGCAACCTGTTGCCGCGGCTTTCGAATTTGCCCGCTTCGAGCTCCTCGTTGATAATCTGTTCAATAAAATTCGATGCTTCGGGTAATTTCATATACACTCCTCTCTGATTTAAGATAAACCCGTTATTTTTCCGTTTTCGTCAATATCGATGTGCTCCGCACAGGGCACTTTACCAAGACCGGGCATAAGCATTATTTCACCTGCGACCGCTACGATAAACCCTGCTCCGCCCTTATAAACGACATCGCGGACGAATATTCTGAAGCCCTCAGGACGTGCGAGCTTTTTAGCGTCGTCGGATAATGAATACTGAGTTTTCGCTATAATAACAGGCAGACCTTTTATCCCTTGTTTTTCTATCTGAGCTATTTTGCCGAGCGCAGTCTCTGAAAAATCGGCGCCGTCGCCGCCGTATACGTTTTTAACGACGTCCTCTATCTTCTTTACTATTCCGTCGTTTAAATCGTAAGCAAAATGCAGTTCGCTCTTTTTATCGCATTGCTCTATCACTGCGGCGGCAAGCTCCTTTCCTCCCTCGCCTCCGTTTAAAAATACGTCGGTAAATACGGCCTGAACGCCCGCTGTTTCACAAGCGGAAAGCACCTCTTCTATTTCCGCACGGGTATCGGTTGCAAACCTGTTCATTGCGACAACGCAAGGCTTGTTGAAAACATTTTTAACGTTTTCAACGTGCTTCAGAAGGTTGGGGAGCCCAGCCCTGAGCGCGGGCAGATTTTCTTCCGACAGCCCTGTCTTGTCCGCTCCTCCGTGAAGCTTCAACGCCTTAACGGTGGCAACGACAACCACGCAATCGGGCTGAACACCCGCGACACGACATTTTGTATCGAGGAATTTTTCCGCGCCGAGGTCGGCGCCGAAACCCGCTTCGGTTACCGTATACTCGGAAAGCGTCATCGCCGTATAAGTCGCGCGCACGGAGTTGCAGCCGTGAGCTATATTTGCAAACGGTCCGCCGTGAACTATTGCGGGAGTACCCTCCAGAGTCTGTACAAGGTTAGGTTTTATCGCGTCTTTCAAAAGCGTCGCCATTGCGCCCTCCGCTTTAAGCTGACGGGCGCGGACATATCCGCCGTTTTCGTCAACACCGACGACAATATTGCCTATACGCCTTTTAAGGTCGCTCAAATCTGTCGCAAGGCAAAGTATAGCCATTATTTCGGAGGCTGCGGTAATTTCAAAGCTCTCGCTGCGCTCATAGCTTTCGCAGCCCTTCATACTGCCGGCTTCGCATTTTACAGTAAGCGAACGCAGAGCGCGGTCGTTCATGTCCATACAGCGTTTGAAGTAAACGTCCTTAATTTTCAGCTCGTTACCGCGGAAGATATGATTATCTATCATAGCGCACAGTAAATTATTCGCCGAGGTGATTGCATGCAAATCACCCGTAAAATGCAGATTGATATCCGCCATAGGCACTACCTGCGCAAAGCCGCCGCCCGCAGCGCCTCCCTTTATGCCGAATACGGGACCCAAAGAAGGCTCTCTGAGGGCAAGGCATACCTTTTTGCCGAGCTTTGACATTCCGTCGGCAAGACCTATCGATACGGTTGTTTTACCCTCGCCGCTCGCCGTGGGATTTATTGCCGTAACGAGAATAAGCTTCGAGCAAGGACTGACCTCTTTTAAATTAATTTTCGCCTTGTACCTACCGTACAGTTCGAGGTTGTCTTCCGAGAGCCCGAGTTTCGCCGCGATTTCGCGTACGTCCTTCATTTTGCAGCTTTCAGCTATCTGAATATCAGTGAGCATACCTTCACCTTTAAAAAATTTTCCTTATAAAATTATACCATAAAAATCTTTAAAATGTATATCGTTTGAAACATAAATTTCAAAAAAATGTTGTTTCGCTTGACTTGCAACAAAAATTAAAATAAAATGTTGTTATTAACACAGTCCGTATTAGCCAAATACGGCAAAGGAGCATTTTATGGCGGATAAAAAACGTGCGGTAACTATGGAAAAGCTTGTCGCGCTTTGCAAAAACAGAGGGTTTATTTTTCCCGGTAGCGAAATTTACGGTGGACTTGCAAACACCTGGGACTTCGGCCCTCTGGGTGTGGAATTCAAAAATAACGTAAAAAAAGCATGGTGGAAAAAGTTCGTTCAGGAAACGCCCTACAATACCGGGCTTGATTGCGCTATACTTATGAACACGCGCACGTGGAAAGCTTCGGGGCATCTCGGCGGATTTTCCGACCCGCTTATGGATTGCAGAAGCTGTAAAGCAAGACACCGCGCCGATAACCTCGTAGAGGATTACTGCAAAAAACACAACCTCGATATAAAAGTCGAGAGTATGGACAACGACGCTTTGGAAAGCTTCATTACCGAAAAGAAAATAAACTGCCCCGTATGCGGCAAAAGCGACTTTACTTCTATAAGAAAATTCAACCTTATGTTCAAGACCTTTCAGGGCGTTACCGAAGATACCGTCAACACGGTATACCTCCGCCCCGAAACCGCGCAGGGGATATTCGTAAACTTCAAAAACGTACAGCGCTCGTCGCGACTTAGAGTGCCTTTCGGTATAGGGCAGATAGGTAAATCATTCCGAAACGAAATCACGCCCGGAAACTTTATTTTCCGCGTGCGCGAATTCGAACAGATGGAGCTTGAATTTTTCTGCAAACCCGGCACCGACCTCGAATGGTTTTCCTACTGGAAAGATTACTGCAAAAACTTCCTCTTATCCCTTGGGCTTAAAGAAGAAAACCTCAAACTCAGAGACCATTCTCCCGAAGAGCTTTGCTTTTACTCAAAGGCGACGACCGACTTCGAATACAATTTTGCGTTCGGCTGGGGCGAGCTTTGGGGGATTGCCGACAGAACGGATTACGACCTGAAACAGCATCAGACCGAGAGCGGTGAAAATATGGAATACACCGACCCCGTCACAAACGAAAAATATATTCCGTATGTAATAGAGCCCTCGCTCGGCGCGGAAAGAATGGTGCTTGCTTTCCTTACTGACGCATACGACGAAGAAGTGCTTGACGCAGAGAAAAACGATATAAGGACGGTCTTAAGGCTTCACCCCTTCCTTGCCCCGTATAAAGCCGCTATATTACCGTTGCAAAAGGGACTTTCGGAAAAGGCCGACGAGGTTTACGCAAAGCTGGCAAAGAAATTTTCGGTAACTTACGACGTTACCGGCTCGATAGGAAAACGTTACCGCCGTCAGGACGAAATAGGCACGCCTTTCTGTATAACTATCGACTTCGACACACTTAACGACGAAACCGTTACAGTGCGCGACCGCGACACTATGCAACAGATACGCCTTAAAATCGACGAACTGGAAGCTTATATCGAAAAGAGCCTCGAATTCTGATTTATATTTTTTAAAACGCGCCGCGCAGAAAACTGCGCGGCGCGTTTTATTATTTTTCATTGCCTGAATTTTTATCGATATATTTATTCAGCATCGACATTCCTATTTTTTTGCCCATGCCGGCAAGCCGCGACTTGAAGGTTTTGGGCTGCTTTTCCTCCTCCTCGATACTGCCCTCGAAATTTAAATCCTTACACGGGTCAAACGTAACGTATCCGCATTCGGTCGCATAAGAAAATATATTTTTAAGTATCCCCTCTACAAGCGGTTTATCCTCGGCGGCTTCGTCCGCTACGTTTAAAATCTGCACGGGCTTTATAGCCGAAATATATTTTTTTCCAAGGCTGGGTATAAGAAAATTATCAAGGCACACGCCTATCTCGTCATAGTATTTTTTAGCCACCTTTTTAACCGACTTACTTTCGCCGCCCGAGGTTACGGCAAGCTCGTACCACTCCAAAGCGACGGTGGAAAAACGATACTTGATTTTGACTGGAGATAACAGCCAGCGCGCAAGTTTACCTAAGCTTCCGAAAAGCAGAGGTATCGCCTGCACAAAAATACAAAGTATCGACAGAATTATAAGAACGACGTCCACCGCCATATGCTGTGCGGAATATTCGCCGCCGCCTGCGGCAAGGACGAGCGCCACCACCGATATAACGAGCGACAGTATTTTTACCGCATATCGGAAATACGACATAACGCGGTTGAATTTTTTTATATTTTTCGCGGTTGCACCTATACTGCACATAGTTATGATAAACAGCGTTAAAAATACCGCGGCATAGACGCCTAAAAGCACGTATAAGGCTATACCCGAACCGAGGCTCAGCTTCTTCATAAGCCCGGTTGCGAATATGTAAGCCACGTATAAAAGCGTAAACACAAGGCTTACCGAAAGCGAAATCAGGTTGAGCCTGCGTCCGATAAGCGCCCTGTTGTTATACACGTTTTTTATAACGCTGCGGATATCGTATATATCCTTGCCCAAAGTAAACGCTTCTTCCGCATTAATAGTATGACGTATAGTCACCTTTTCTTCTTCTTTCTTATTTTCGTCCATATTTTTTCCCTTAATTTTGCCCGCTTGGTTTTATTATTGTATCACTTTTTCATATTCGCAGTAAAGCGCGTCAAGCTGTAATTTTATGGTTGCGAGCTTTTGCATAAGCTCGTTTACCTTAATATAGTCCGCGGCTATAAGCGGGTCTGAAAGCATACGGTTTATTTGATCTTCTTCCCGCTCGAAACCAGAAATATCGTTTTCAAGCTTTTTTATGAACTGTTTTTTTCGCTCCTCTTCCGCGCGCTCCTTTTTGGAACGAAAATGAACCGTACGTTCGGCTTCTCTCTCTGCAAACCTTTCAGCTTCCTCTTTGCGCTTTACTTCTTCGCGCGCTGTGCGCTTGCTTTCAGTAAAGCTTTCGTAGCCGCCATCATAAACATTGATTTTACAGCCATCTATTTCGGCGATTTTTCCCGCAAGCGCGGAAATAAAATACCTGTCGTGCGAAACGAAAATAAGCGTGCCTTCAAATTTTTTAAGCGCGTCCTCTAATCCTTCACGCGCAGGCAAGTCGAGGTGGTTCGTAGGCTCGTCCATTAACAGCACGTTGCCGCGCTCGCATTCGAGCACGCATAGCGCAAGCTTAGCCTTTTCCCCGCCCGAAAGCGAACAAACTTTTTTACCCATATCCTCGGCAAACAATCCGCAGCGAGCAAGCGCGCCGCGCGCCTCGGTCTGAGTATAGCCTACGTGCCGCTCCCACAGCTCGGCAAGCACGGTATTATCGGGATTGAGATTTGCCGTTTCCTGATCATAGTAAGCGAATTTTACAAATCTGCCCGTCTTTACCGCAGAATCTTTATTTAAAATTTCTTTCAAAAGAGTACTTTTACCCGTACCGTTTTCACCTACAAGCGCAATCTTTTCACCGCGCCTTACGTTAAGCGCCCCGCCGCGGAGCAAAACTTTCCCGCCGCGCTCGAGGTTTAATCCGTTTATTTCGAGAACGTTTTCATAAGGTTGAACGTCGAAATCGAATTTAAAATGCGGAGGGCTGGGCGGAGTAAACGGCTTTTCGAGTATTTCCATCTTTTCAAGCTGTTTTACCCTGCTTTGCGCGGACTTCGCGGTCGTTGCACGGACGATATTTCTGTCAACATAATCCTGCAATTTCGCACGTTCCACTTGTTGCGCTTCGTACTCTTTAAGCCGCCGCGAATAAAGCTCGGATTTCAGAATTTTATATTTCGAATAATTCCCCGAAAAAGACGTTATATGCTTATTTTCAATTTCAAGTATCCGCGTAACCGTTTTATCAAGAAAATATCTGTCGTGCGAAACAACCAGAATCCCGCCCTTAAACGATTTCAAATAATCCTCCAGCCAGAACAGCGTGGATATGTCAAGGTGGTTTGTGGGCTCGTCCAGAATAAGTAAATCAGGCTGCTCCAAAAGTAACCGTGCAAGTTTTAAACGGGTTTTTTCGCCGCCCGACATCGTGTCGATTACTCTGTCGAACATTGCGGCAAAGCCCATTCCGTTCAAAACCGTTTTAATCCTCACTTCCACGTCAAAGCAATCGCGGGCAGACAAAAACTTATTCAGGCTTTCTATTTTCGCCGAAAGCACGTTATATTCACTTTCATCGTTTGTTTCGGAAAGCCGTGCGGACAATGACGACAGTTTTTCGACCGCATTGAGCTCCTCTCTGAACACTTCGAGCATTTCCGCATAAACCGTGTTGCCGCTTACATAACCGCCGTTCTGCTCGAGATAACCGATTTTTATACCGTTTTTTCTTAATACCTCGCCCTCGTCGCATTCGAGCTCGTTTAAAATAAGCTTTATAAGCGTAGTTTTACCCTCGCCGTTTGCGCCTATGAGCCCTATGCGCTCCCCCTCGTTCAGGGCGAACGTCACGTTTTCGAATATGAAATTGCCGTCATAGCCGAAAGCCACGTTATCAAGTGAAATCAACATAATTATCAATAATCCCATGACGGGATAAAATTTTCGTCCGCGCTGTCCAGATCCTGCAAAAATACGTTTTTCAACCCGTACTCTTCAACCGCGGCAATCGCTCTTTCGTATTCTCTGCGGGTTATTTTGCGCTGTAACTCTTTGAACTTCGAAACTTCGCCGTAAGGCGTGTACTGCCCCATAAGGCTGAAACGAACGCCTTCCGGCAGAGCAGAAACAAATTTAATAACGTTAACGGTATCGTATACCGCAAGCGGCAAAATGAGGTGCCTTACTATACAGCCCGAAAGCATTTTACCGTCCTCTCGCAATATCGGCGGTTTAGCCGCCATAAATTTTATCGCGGGCAAAGCATACTCCGCATAGTCCCCGCGCGAAGTGTAACGTTTTGCGAGAAACGGGTCGGTAAACTTCAAATCAGGCAAATATATATCCACGAACCTATCGGCAATTTTTAGGTTTTCAAGCCGCTCGTAGCCGTGAGTGTTCCACACGACCGGTATCCGCGGCCGATAAATTTCAATTGCTTGGGCAATGTGCCAAGTGTAGTGAGTCGGGTTAACGAGATTGATATTTTCGGCGCCGGACTCTTCAAGCTCCTTAAAAATATCGGCGAGCTGTCTTACCGAAATTTCTTTGCCGCGATTATTGCGCGAAAGCTCGTAATTCTGACAGAACACACACCTTAAAGAACAGCCGCAAAAAAATATGCAACCGCTGCCGTTTTTAAACGAAATCGGCGGCTCCTCATAAGGGTGCAGATAATATTTGGCGATTTTTAACCCGCCTGCGCCGCAGACTCCGCTATTAAGTTTTCTGTCGGTGCCGCACATGACGGGGCAAGCTTTACAGTTCACAATGATATTATAATATTTTCTGCTTATAATTGCAAGTTTTGTTTGACAATATTACGTTTAAATAGTATAATATTTAAAAACCTATAAAGAGTGTGCGAGAGAACGGCTCGTTGACCACACAGCAACCTGCTTTGCAAGGTGCTAACGCCGATACCTATGGGATTATAATGACATTCAGGCTCCCCGCAGGTTAGGCGGGGAGCTTTATTATGTTCAGAAAAATCACAAACACCGATAAAGAAATCTATTTTGAAATGTCGCGTACGTTTTATAGCTGCGGCGCGGCTTTAAAACCCATAAGCGACGAGAAGCGCGAAAACTTCTGGAAAACTATTGTTGAGGACATATATGTCAACGGTTATATTATCGAGTGCGACGGACGGGTTGCGGGCTACGCCATTACCGTCCCCTACGCTTCGCAGGAGTCCGGCGGAGTCGTACTATGGGTGGACGAGCTTTTTGTCAAGCCCGAGTTCAGAGGGCGCGGACTTGCAAAAGAGTTTTTTGCATATATTTCAGCTTCAGCCGATAAAACCGCTTTGAGGCTCGAAGCCGAGCCGAATAATCAAAAAGCTATCCGCTTATACGAAAGCATAGGCTTCAGGCATTTGCCGTATATACAGATGATTAAATATGACGAGGAATAAATTTATGAAAAAATTTTTTACAAGCGAAAGCGTAACCGAAGGTCACCCCGATAAATTGTGCGACAGAATTTCCGACGCGATAGTCGACGAAATATTGAAACTCGACCCTAACGCAAGATGCGCAATCGAATGTTGCGCAGCCTCCGACAGACTTATGCTGATGGGCGAAGTTTCCGCAAACGCACAAGTGGATTACGAAAGCGTGGCAAGACGAACCATAAAAGAAATCGGATACAATACGGGCACTTTCGCCTACGATAAGTGCGGCATTACCGTTTCTATACACCGCCAGAGCCCCGACATCGCTATGGGCGTAGACAGCTCAATGGAAAACAAAGCGGGCGGTGCGCCCGAAGATTTGTTGGGCGCGGGCGATCAGGGTATGATGTTCGGATACGCCTGCCGTGAAACGGAAGAGCTTATGCCCCTTCCCATTTCGCTTGCGCATAAACTCGCTTACAGACTTACGGAAGCGCAGAAAACATTGACTATGCCCTTCCTCCGCCCCGACGGAAAGACGCAGGTAACCGTAGAATACGACGGCAAGAAGCCTGTGCGCGTCGATACCGTAGTCGTTTCAGCCCAGCACGACGAAAGTATAACGCAGGAATTTCTTAAAGAGCAGATAATTAAAAATGTAATTTGCGTAATACCAGAAAGCTTACTCGACGAACACACAAAATATCTTATCAACCCCACGGGCAGATTTTTAATCGGCGGCCCCGAGGGCGACAGCGGACTTACCGGCAGAAAGATTATCGTAGACACCTACGGCGGCAGATGCGCGCACGGCGGCGGAGCTTTTTCAGGCAAAGACCCCACGAAAGTCGACCGCTCCGCAGCGTATATGGCAAGATATATATGTAAAAACATAGTTGCTGCCGGGCTTGCCGACGAAATTCAATTGCAGGTTGCCTATGCGATAGGTGTTTCTCGTCCCGTTTCCGTTTTTGTCGACACTTTCGGCACGGGCAAGCTACCCGACGGGCAAATTGCCGACATTGTAGTCAAAGAATTCGACCTGCGCCCCTACTCCATAATACAAACTCTGGATTTACGCAAACCCATATATTCCCGAACCGCCGCCTACGGTCATTTCGGGAAAGCGGGATTAAGCTGGGAAAGGCTTGACCGAGTAACCGACCTTAAAAAATATTTATGAGCGGTTTAAAGAAATTAATAAGCGAAATATTCTTTCCGCCCGATTTTACCTGCGATATATGCGGAATAGAAACTTTCGGTACTAATATTTGTAATTCCTGCTTAAAAACCATTTCATTTAACGACGGAAACGTCTGTCCGGTATGCGGAAGAAAAACTACGCGCCCCGAAATCTGCATAGAATGCAAAGCTCGCGCTCCTCTGTTTGTAAAAGCCGTATCCCCTCTTGTTTACGACGGCGGTACACTTAAACTTATTGCAAAATATAAAAACGGCGGCGCCTATCTGAAAGAGCATTTTGCCGACCTGATAACAGCAAAATTAGAATACTTTCCGAAATTCGATTGTATTGTCTATGTTCCTATGACAAAAAAAGCCGAGCGCAAGCGCGAATACAATCAGGCAAAAATACTTGCGGAAAGTATTTCTAAAAGAATAAACGTACCCGTTATTAAAAATGCGTTGATTAAAACAAAGGACACCGCAGAACAAAAATCACTTTCCTTTAAGGAAAGAAAGCAAAACCTTTCAAATTGTTTTAAAGTTGAAAAACATGCCGAATTAAAGGATAAAGACGTTTTGCTTGTGGACGACGTTTTTACTACGGGCGCAACTGCGGAAGCGATAACCGAAAAACTTTTGAAAGCCGGAGTAAAGCACGTTTATTTTGCTACCGTAGCTTCCGTTGAATATAAACCTCATATAAAAAACGAAAAAGACCGATAAATTTTATCGGTCTTTTCTATTGATTAAATTATCACAACAACACAAGCGGTTGCGTTATTGGATACAACGGTCAAGCAGAGATTAACGCATAATACTTATACACGTTTAGCATTTTCAAAGCGATATATTTAATCAAATTAATTGACATTTTTAAATACTTTTGATAGAATGATAAAGCTATTTAATAATTGTTTTAGATATGTTTGGAGAGATGGCAGAGCGGTAAGGCTTCGCTTTCGATACGACGAAAGCTTCGCATTCGCCCGCTCTCCGAAAAAAATTCAGTTAATCCGGAGAGATGGCAGAGCGGTAAGGCTTCGCCTTCGATACGACGAAAGCTTCGCATTCGCCCGCTCTCCGAAAAAAATTTAGTTAATCCGGAGAGATGGCAGAGCGGTCGAATGCGGCGGTCTTGAAAACCGTTGATGGGCAACTATCCGGGGGTTCGAATCCCTCTCTCTCCGCCAGAAGCGAATTGTACGAACACACGCCAAAGTGAGTTCGTACTTTTCCTTTTATACGAGTGCTTTGGCTTGTGCATACCAATTATAGATATACTGCCTAAACCGCCTATTCACTTTACAAAATAACGTAGTAGGCACTTTGAGAGAAATCTTGAAGTGCCTTTGCTGTTTGCTTGAATAAATCATTTAATTTTGATATAATGATTATACGATAAACAGTAATTTAACGTAGAATTGATTTCTATGAATAGAGCATTTACAAATATCTTTTTGGGCTTGATTTTGTGTCTTACTATCAGTTTTACGGGTTGCGGTAATGAATTTGCTAAACAGGAATATAATGATGACGAAAAAATAGTACAAGTTGCAGACCGCTACGCAAAGAGTAATTCGGTATTTAATCAAATAGAAGGCGGCTATTCACTTACCGCTTCACAATTTGACGGACGCGAAACCTTATGGGAGAAGACACTTGAAGAAAATGCAGAGATAGAAATACAAATTGATTTGAATATTACAAGCGGTAATGCAAAAGTTGTATTTATTGATAACAATAATGACATAACCGTCTTAATAGAACATTTACAAAATAATTTCAACGAACTAACAACGACAAAAATCGTTTCTTTAACTAATGGACTAAATAGGTTAAAGATTGTTGGATACGATTGTGAAAATATTGATTTAAAGTTATTTTTTGATGAACCGAAACCAGCACTTAAAAATTGAATTCGGTAAAAAAGACATATGCGACAAATTAAATTCAAAGACGGGTGCGAACAGCGCCCGTCTTTTATTGTTCAAATTTCTATCGTCTTATTTGCTACCGCTTCACTGAAAGCCTTGTCGTGTTCTACGAAAATCATTGTCGGTTTAAACTCCGCAAGGAGTTTTTCAATCTGAATACGCGAATACAAATCAATATAATTGAGCGGTTCGTCCCATACGTAAAGATGCGCGCTTTCGCAAAGACTTTTCGCGATAAGCACTTTCTTTTTCTGACCTTCGGAAAACGATGCCATATCACGCTCGAAATGGCTTTTATCCATACCCGTTTTACTAAGTATAGCCATAAAAAGGCTTTCGTCGATTCCGCTTGATTTTGCGAAGTCGCAAAGTCTGCCGACGAGGAAATCCGTCGTTTGAGGTATATACGAAATTATCAGCCCCGACGAAAACGTAAAAACTCCCGTATGCCCGATTTTTTCGCCTGTAATAAGTTTCAGAAAGCTTGATTTGCCGCAGCCGTTTTTGCCCGCAAGCGCGGCCCTGTCGCCTCGCATTATTTCAAAGCTCACCGGCTTGCAGATTTTAAGACCGTCGTAAATTATTTCAACCTCTTTTGCGGTAAGCAGTCTTTCGTTGCGGTATTCGAGAGGAAAAAGTTTAAGTCTTTCACAAGCTTCGGTGTTGCGCAAAAGCTGAGATTTTTCTTCCGCCGCCTGCTTTTGCCGCGCCGCGGTGACCTTAGCACTCTTCATCATTTTTGCCGCTTTGTGCCCGGCATAGCCTCTGTCAGGGCGCAAGCCCGACTGATTTTTACCACCGAATTTTGCCGCCTCGGCTTTATCCGCCCATGCCTCGGTACGGCGCGACGCTTCCGTTAAACGCGCGATATCTTTTTTCAGCCGTTCGCTTTGCGCCGCCTCCGCAGCTTGCCTTGATTCAAAATTTTCGAACCACGAAGAAAAATTTCCGTTTTGCAGTTCGATATCCGTTTTGTTTATCGCAAGAATATGATCTACACAACCGTCCAAAAAGTCCCTGTCGTGCGATACGAGCATAAACCCGCTTTTCCCGCGCAGATACTCCGCCACTACAGCCCTCCCGTTCGCGTCGAGATGATTTGTGGGTTCGTCTATAAGCAGAAAACGATTGTCGCCCGAAAAAAGCGCGGCAAGTAAAATTTTCGTTTGTTCGCCGTTAGAAAGGCAGGCAAAAGGTCTGTAATACAAATTCAAATCGATGTCAAGATACGAAAGCTCGCGGAGTATGCGCCACTCTTCGGTATCGTTGCATATCCCGCTTAAAACTTCGCAAGTCGGGCGCGACTTGTCCTTAACCGCAAACGGAAAATAAGTAAATTTCACGCTTGCAGAAATATTGCCGCGAAATGAATACTCACCCGCGAGCAACTTTAAAAGCGTTGTTTTGCCCCTGCCGTTTCTGCCTACCACACCAAGCCGCCAAGCCGTATCAAGCCGGATGTTTACGTTTTCGAATACGTTATCGAAGCTTCCGTCGTACCCGAAAGTAAGATTTTTTATATTTATCAAAGACATATTAACCTCCTTAAAACAAAAAAAAGTTATGAGAAAGAACTTCTCATAAATTTTAAAATTATACAGAATATAAAACTTCCCCACTAAAATGCGGCGCAACCGGGTTGCGCTGCAAACTTATTCAATTCAGCGGAAAAGCATCTCCATTTTTCACCTACACACAATTTTTAGCTATTATAACATATTAATGCAAAAAAATCAAGTTTTTTAAAATAATCTAACGGTAAATATGAAAATCAAATGGTTCAAATTTCCGTCATAATCTTTTTTACGGAAAATCTGTTTAAAACCATGCTATACAACGCCGCGGTTGCCGTATAACAGACCACAAAAGCCGCAAAAGTTATAAAAAATACGGGCACGTTAAAATTGTAATCGGGCACCTCGGCAACGTCTGCAAATAAGACATTGACCATTATTTTCAATAACCCGTACTGATAAACGGTGCCGACAACAAAACCGACGAACGCAAAAGGGATAAAACCGCCTAATACGGACAGCGTGCGTTGGGTTTTAGTATAGCCGAACGCCTTCATAAGCGCGATATTTTTCGCGTTGGAGTTTATAAGAGAGGTTATCGACATAATCATTGTAACCGCCGCCAAAATCAGACCTATCGCCAGTATCATATAGCCCATTGTTGCGGAAGCCAAATCTTCTATTGAAAGCCCCATCTGCACCATAGCGGAGAAACAGAAACAAGAAAACGCTATGAAAAACACTAGAAGCTTTTTGCTGCCCAAGGTTTTAAGGCTCATTTCCGTTAAAAAATTTCTGTCCTTACCGCTTTTATCGCTTTTGTATGCCCGCATTTTCGAAGCGCCGCGTATAAGCTGCATAACGGGGCGACGCAAGGCAAAATAAGCGTACCCGCACGCAAGCGCGGTAAAAACCGCCGCAGGCGCAAGTACGAGCGCAAACATAAGCCATGCGTGAAACGACGGAGTTATTTCATCTACGCCGTCAATTGTCATAGAGCCGTAAATCATATCCATTGACGCCCAGCCCGCGGCAAACCCGAGCGCACAGCCTATAAACACGCTCAAACCGAACACCCAAAAGCCGAGCGCGATTTTTATGCGCGAATAGCCCATAGCCTTAATTATGCCAAGCTGTTGCGAGCGACCGTCGATATACAGTTTTACGTAAAACACAAGCATTACCGCCGCTATGACGCCAAGTACGCCGCCCGTAATTATGCTTGTAAATTTTGCCATTGCAACCTGAGCAAAATACAGCGCCGAAAGCTCGGTATCGACAATACCCGCGCCGAGAGGTTTGACGTCGATATAATAGTTCAGCATAAAAGTACACACGAAAACTGCGCAGAAGCATATTATCGTTACGCCTATAAGCTTTAACCCGTCTTTAACGCTTACTACCATATTACCACCCTATTTCGTATGCGTTTTTACGGGTAGAATTTTTGTAAACCTCGGTAATTTTTCCGCTGTTCATCTTAATTACCGTTTCTGCGGTATCCGCTATATTTACGTTGTGCGTGACCATAATCATTGTAAAGCCCCTTTCACTCTGTAACTTTAAAATGTAATCGAGCACTTCTCGACCCGTTGTTTCGTCAAGCGCGCCCGTCGGTTCGTCAAGATAAAGCACGTTTGGGTTTTTAGCAAGCGCGCGGGCAATACATACGCGCTGCTGCTCACCGCCAGACAATTCAGAGGGGCTGTTTTTAAGCTTATCTTTAAGCCCGACAGCCTCGATTATCTCCGCATAATTTTTATTCCCCGCAAGCGCCGCGCCGAGCTTTACGTTGTTATCCACGTTGAGATGCGGCAAAAGATAATATTGCTGAAAGATAAAGCCTACTTCCCTCTTTCTGAAAGCCGTAAGCCCGTCGTCGTCAAGCGTTTCGAGCAGCGTGCCGTTACAGTCGATACTGCCCGAATCGGCTTTTTCAAGCCCGGACAAAACGCTTAAAAGCGTCGACTTACCCGCCCCCGACGCACCGAGTATCACAACGAATTCACCGTCGGCTATTTCCAGCGACACGTCCTTTAAAACCTGCGTGCCGTTATATTTTTTACTTATATTTTTTGCAGATATCATAATCCCTCCTTTTTCGCCGTCCTTATAACCGGATTAACAATTCCGCTTTCGAAAAGATTTTAAAACATTACCAAAAGAAAGCCTGCAAGCACGCCCGCGAATATCGACAATGCTGGAAGCTTGCTTTTCCACATCAGTATGGATTCGGGCAACAGTTCGCCGAATACGACGTACAGCATCGCTCCGCTTGCAAATCCGAGAGAAAGCACGAGCATAATCTCGTTTATACCGCCGATTGCAAAACCTAAAAGCGCGCCGATCACCGTAGGGAATCCGCTCAGCGCCGTCAGCAACACGGCTTTACTTTTACCCATTCCGCCCGATATCAGCGGAACCGAAACCGCCATACCCTCCGGTATATTGTGCAGTCCTATTACAGTTGCCATTATAAATCCGCTGCCGGAAAAAATATTTGCAAAAACGTCGGGGGTTATTGCATATGACGCGCCGATAACCATGCCTTCCGGCAAATTATGCAGCGCGATTGCCATCATCATTACCAGCCCCGCGATAAAAAGATTTGATTTTTCCTTTTTGTGCGATTCGAAATGGTTCGAATGAATAAGCTCGTCCAAATCGTCGGCGGTTGAAGGATGCTGCGCGTCTATGTGCTTTACTTCGCGATCGGTACGCTTATCTATTATAAAGTTAAAAAGATATACGACGGCATAACCCGAAATTACCGCAAGCACTACTATAAGCGGAGTGTATGCGGGCAGTTTACCCTCGTTCATCATATCCACCGGCTCGCGCATTAAATCAAAACAGACGACCGCAAGCATAATCCCTGCCGCAAACGAAAGCAACAGACTTACAATTTTGTTTGAGTCGCGGCGAAGCACCGCGCCTATCAGACCGCCCAGCCCCGTACCGACGACGCCGGATATAAAAGTTATAACCACGATTGCAAGATAAGACATAGCTCTTATATTATAATATCACTCATATAAAAACGCAAGCGCAAAGCTTGATAAATCATGCGGTTGGTGTTATTATATTTATATAACAATTAACGGAAGGAACGCGCAAATGAAAAAACTTTTTAATTTAAGACTGCCCGTTTTATTTGCCTGCGTTTTCTCTTTCGGAACCGTAGCAGGAATTAGCTTTTTGTTTTTCAAAGCGGAATTTTTATGGTTTACCGCTGTATTACCGTTATTTGCGACGGGATTTATACTTTCGGTTATATTTTCAAAAAGCAAGCTTTTACCCGCGCTTATAGCCGTATCCGCTCTGGTACTGACTGCAAGCGCGGCAAATTGCTTTTTCAGAACGCAGATGTTCGGCACGGCGAAACTTGACGACGGCGGAGCATATTACATTTGCGGCACCGTCGAGCAAAAGGGCGCGACTGATTTCGGCGAATACATAATACTGAAAAACGCGTCTGCCGACGGCAAGCCTGTAGACGGAAAAATTATTGCGTATCTGTCAAAAGAATACGGAGAATTTTGTGAAGAAGGCTACAAAATAGAAACCAAAGCAAAAATAAGCGTAAACCGCACTTTCGTCAACGGCAAGCTTAACCGCTTTGCGGAAAACAATGTAAAATACTTGTGCAACGTAAACGGAAATTTAAAATCCGAGTACGGCTTCTCTTTGTTCGGCTCGGTCCGCAAAACAATACGCAATACTCTTTACTCAAGCCTCGACCGCGAAACCGCCGCAATTGCTTTTGCAATGCTTACCGGCAATACTCAAGGCGTTGATTACGGCGCGCTGACTGCATTCAGATACGGCGGGGTTGCTCATATTTTTGCCGTGTCAGGTCTGCATATCGGCTTGCTGTACGGAATTATCGCGGCTGTTTTGAAAAAGCTACACGTAAACCCATACGTTTCGGTCGCCGTGTGTCTGCTGATAATAACGCTGTATGCCGGTGTTTGCGGGTTTTCGCCCTCCTCTTTGAGGGCGGTAGTGATGTGCGGCGTTGCAAGCCTATCGCGCTTGTTCAAAAGCAAATACGACGCGTTAAATTCGCTTGCCGTAGCAGTCATAATACTGCTTATAATTAACCCGCTGAATTTATTCGGCGTGGGATTTCAGCTTTCCGTTTGCGCCGTATGCGGAATAATTTTACTTTCGAAAAGACTTGCAAAAATTCTTAAACGCTTACCGAAATTTATCGTCAATCCTGCGACCGTTACGCTATCCGCGCAAGCAGGAATTCTGCCCGTGGCGGCGGTTAAATTCGGCTATCTGAGTATCGCCGGCCTATTCCTTAACGTAGTTGCAATCCCCGTATTGTCGGTAATATTCGTACTTCTTTTTATATGCACGGTTTTGAGCGCATTAATGCCGTTTACGGCACCTTTTATAATGCAATGCGCAGGATTGCCGCTTGAAGCAGTCGTTTCGCTTTTTATAAACGCCGGCTTTGAAGACGCCGTAATTTATACCGATTCCGCACACGCATTTATTATTCCTTATTACCTGCTGTTGATTATGCTGTCGGATAAAATCAATTATCGATGTATTAAAAAAGCGGACTTTTGAGCCCGCTTTTTTTAGAATTTACCCGTTCAATTCAAATTTCTTTAAAATAAGGTTTAGATAACCCCTCGTTATGTTATCTGTCCCCGTAAGAACTACTTTAACGGTATCGCCTGCGTTTGCCTCGAAAACGTAGCTCGCTCCCGCTGCGTTATTGCCGTTTATAAGCTCGCGCCAGGTGGCGGGTACGGCCGTGCCGTTTACTTCGAGCTGAATCGAGGAGTTGTTTGTTGCGGTTGCGTCAATAAGGTAATTATAATCCACCTCATACAGCCCCGCTTCGTTTAAAGTAATTTCCGAGTCGTTTACCGACATATCCGACGAAGTTGCCGGATAAACGGAATAAGAAGTCAATGGTGCCGGCGTATCGCCAGCGGCAATAGTGCTGTTTGCGGCAAGCACGCGGTT
>CANPBT010000020.1 GCA_947572415.1 uncultured Clostridia bacterium
TATTAAAATTGAAAATTAAATTTCAATTTAGCGGAGAATATTCGTTTTAGGTTACTATTTCTACACAAGAATAACAGCACCTCTATTTAGGTGCTGTTCTGTCTTAGTCGTTAGGGGTTCTAACCGCTCTACTGTCGGTAGAGCTGCCTTTAAAAATATTGAGATTTGCATAAGCGCAATGCTTGACATAACTCGGGCTTAATATTATAATTATTTTACCGACGGGGTTATGGCGCAGTTGGTAGCGCGTTTGACTGGCAGTCAAAAGGTCATCGGTTCGAACCCGATTAGCTCCACCACGAAAAAAAGGACGCTTGGGCGTCCTTTTTTTCGTGGTGAAATATAAGTTTGAGTTTGCTTATTTGTTTTCGGTGTGATATAATATTTCCGATAAATAAAATAAGGCGCGGATAATGCAATGGATAGAACTAAGCTATTGAAATTTATATCTAAACAAAAAACGGCGTTTATTGCTTCCGTCGACGGGCAGGGTTATCCCGTGATAAGGGCAATGTTGGCCCCTCGAAAAATCGACGGTAACGAAATCTATTTTTCTACGAACACTTCATCGAATAAAATAAAACAGTTTTCGGCGAACGGTAAGGCTTGCGTGTATTTTTATAAGCGCGGTAGATTCAAGTATCAGGGCGCTTCGATTATAGGCGAAATGCAGGTTTGCACCGATCGGGCGACGAAAGAAGAAATCTGGCATTTCGGCGACAGCCTGTTTTATAAACAGGGCGTAACCGACCCCGATTATTGCGTGCTGAAATTTACGGGGATAACGGCGGAGTATTATTGCGATTTTAAAATAGAAAAGATAGAATTATAAATTGAGTTTGCTTAACTGCGGCTGACGGGTTTAAAACCCGTCAGCCGCAGTTTTTCGTTCTGAACGTCAAATATTTCAAAATCATCGAAAATTCGTCGCAATACGTCAAATTTTTGCCGTCAATCCATAGTAATATTTATAACAGCTTTAATGAAGGAGCAAATAAAATGACGGTGACGGGATACGTACGCGAAAACATACTGTACATAAACCTTTCGGGCGAAATGGACGAGTGTTCTGCGCCCGAAGCGCGCGCGGGGTGCGATAAGCTTATCGAAGAACATTTAAATGCGCGCAAGATAATTATCAACTTATCGGAAGTAGCATTTATGGATTCTACGGGGATAGGCTTTCTGATAGGCAGGTACAAAAAAGCTTCCAAGCTTTCCGTGCCGCTGTATATCGAAAAGCCCAACTTCGCGGCAGACAAAATACTTAATTTAAGCGGAATTTATTCGCTTATACCAAAGGCGGAATAAAAGATATGACAAGAAATTATCTCAAACTTCAATTCTATTCACTTCCTGTAAATCAGGCGTTCGCGCGCGACGCGGTCGCCGCGTTCTGTCTTGAATTAAATCCGTCTCTTTCCGCGCTTTCCGACGTTAAAACCGCCGTTTCGGAGGCGGTGACGAACTGTACCGTCCACGCCTATAAGGGCAACCTCGGGCTGGTTACCGTCGAGTGCGAGATAGAGGACAGGCAATTACATATAAAGGTAAGCGATACGGGCAGGGGCATACCCGATATCAACAAGGCGGTTCAGCCCTTTTATACCACGCTTCCTTCCGACGAGCGTTCGGGTATGGGATTTACCATAATGCAGACTTTTATGGACGAATTTACGGTAAACTCCGTCCCCGGCGAGGGCACGGTTGTGTATATGTCGAAAAGTTTTGAAGCGGAAGTGGAGAATGCTTGACGTCGAAGAGACGAACAGTTTGATTCGTAAGGCAAAACAGGGCGACGGCGGCGCGAAGGAAACGCTGCTCGTGGAAAACGGAAACCTCATAAAAAGCATAGTAAGGCGATATTTGGGCAAGGGCGTCGAATACGACGATTTGTATCAGCTTGCAAGCATGGGTCTTTTAAAGGCGATAAACGGCTTTGACGAAGCTTTCGGCGTGCGGTTTTCAACGTACGCCGTACCCATGATAGCGGGCGAGATAAAACGCTTTATGCGCGACGACGGGAGTATAAAGGTTTCGCGCGCAATAAAAAGCTGCGCGAAGCAGATAAACGCGTTTATCGAAAAATACTCCGTAGAGCACGGCTGTCAGCCGACGGTGAAAACTATCGCGGAGGAGTTCAAAATGCCCGAAAGCGAGGTTGTTTTCACCATGGGCTCGACCCATATGCCCGTATCGCTGTACAATCAGGGCGACTATAAGGACGAAAAAACGCAGGAACTTCTTGAAAAATTGCCCGTAGAGGACAAGCAGGAGGATATTATCGAGGCGTTGCAGCTCAAAACCGCGATAGCGGGGCTTACCGAGCGCGACAGAAAAGTGATAATGCTGCGCTATTTCCGCGATATGACGCAGAGCGAGGTTGCGAATATGTTGGGCGTGTCGCAGGTGCAGGTGTCGAGGATAGAAAACAGAATAATGGAAACCTTCCGCCGCGACCTGACGGGGTGAAGGTTGCGCGGCGCGCGGTTTATCAAACTGCGCGCCGCGTATGCTTGCCAAATCTCAGTCGCCGTGATATAATCAAACTATGTTAAATCCGAAAAGCGTAAACTTAGGCAAAGCCCGGTCGCCTATAAGAGAGCTGTTCGAATACGCAAAAACGCGTAAAAAGCAGATAGGCGAGGAAAACGTATTTGATTTTTCTCTGGGCAACCCCGACGTGCCTCCTCCCGAACAAGCGACAGAGGCGCTTATAAAAATTATTTCAGAATGCGAACCGGTCGCACTTCACGGCTATACGTCCGCGCAGGGCGATTTTTCCGTGCGCGAGGCGGTTGCGCGCGATTTGAACGCGCGGTATCGCGCCGACCTCGACGCCGACTGCATATATATGACCTGCGGTGCGGCGGCTTCGCTTACGATAACGCTCAACGCGCTTGTAAACGTGGGGGACGAGGTGCTTTGCTTTACCCCGTATTTTCCCGAATACAGGGTTTTCAGCGAAAGGGCGGGGGCGAAATTTATCGCGGTGGAAAGCGAAGAGGGGAGCTTTCAGCCCGATTTGAATAAGCTCGAACGCGCGCTCGGCGAAAGGACGAAAGCCGTAATCATAAACTCGCCAAACAACCCGAGCGGCGTCGTATACGGCGAAGAGGTTATAAAAAAGCTTTGTGCGCTTTTATGTGAATTTTCCGCGCGACGGGGCGAACCCGTCTATCTTATTTCTGACGAGCCGTACCGCGAAATAGTGTACGGCGGGGTAAAGATACCGTGTGTTATGAATTATTACGCGGACAGCATAATCTGTTATTCGTACAGTAAAAGTCTTTCGCTGCCGGGCGAAAGAATAGGCTATATCGCGGTTAACAAAAAGGCGGGCGGTTTTGCGGAGTTGTACGCCGCCGTATGCGGCGCGGGCAGGGCGCTGGGCTACGTGTGCGCGCCGACGCTGTTTCAGCGGCTCGTCGAAAAGTGCGCGGGGCTTGTTTCCGATTTGTCGGCTTATAAATCCAACCGCGATATTCTTTGCGCCGCGCTCGAAGAATACGGCTTTTCGTTCGTAAGGCCCGACGGTGCGTTTTACCTTTTCGTGAAATCGCCCGAAGCCGACGCGAACGCTTTTGTTGCACGTGCGAAAAAATACGAAATATTATTCGTCGCGGGCGACGGCTTCGGCTGCGCAGGGTACGCGCGTATTGCCTATTGCGTATCGCGCGAAATGCTGGCGCGCTCTTTGCCCGCTTTCAAAGCGCTTGCGGAAGAATATAATCTGAAAAATTAAATAACGCTTGTTTATACGCGTTTGTAAAGTGTTATAATAAATATAAACCCAAAAGTTAATTAAAAGGAGTAAATTATGAACAAATACAAAGGAACGCAGACCGAAAAAAATCTGGAAGCGGCTTTTGCCGGCGAATCGCAGGCGAGGAATAAGTACACTTATTTTGCATCCGTAGCAAAAAAAGAGGGCTACGAACAGATTTCGGCATTGTTTTCAAAGACCGCCGACAATGAAAAGGAACATGCGAAAATGTGGTTAAAGGAGTTGCAGGGCATAGGCTCGACCGCCGATAACCTTGCCGCTGCCGCGGGCGGTGAAAACTACGAGTGGACGGATATGTACGAGGAATTCGCAAAGACGGCGGAGAAGGAGGGCTTTAAGGAGCTCGCCGCAAAATTCCGCGCTGTCGGGGAAATCGAAAAGCATCACGAAGAAAGATACCGCGCGTTGCTCAAAAACGTCGAAACGGCTTCCGTATTCGAAAAGAGCGAAGTTAAGGTATGGGAGTGCAGAAACTGCGGACACATAGTCGTCGGCACCGCCGCACCCGTCGTATGCCCCGTTTGCAACCACCCTCAGGCATACTCCGAGGGTCACGCCGAAAATTATTGATTGAATTAAAAACTTACGGGCGGCGCATAAGCGCCGCCCGATTTTGTGTGTATATAGTTATGCGCGGTTTTCGAGCTTGCCTGTTTCAAACGAATATTCGTAAATAGCGGTTTTATCGTCGAAATTCTCGTTGGCAACCCAAAGCGCTGTTTTTTTGGTAAGATTGTAAACAACGCTATGCACGGTACAACCGTCGCCCTCTTTCCAGGTTCGTCTGCCTACTTCTTTAAGTATCTGCATTGCGGCGTTTTCGTCTTTGACTACGCCGTTCGTTGCTTTAAGTCCGGCGTAAATATGTTCGTAACGGTCGTATCCCTGTTTGCCGTCGTTGTCGGCGTAATAGTTTTCGTGATTTTTTACTATAAAGTTGGTAATCCATTGATATTTGAAGCCGTCCGCACGTAATCCGTCGTACATTTTATCGGTGTTGTAGATTACGTTAAGCTCGCGTTTCGCGCCGTCGTTGTCCGTCGCGTCGGTGCCGTTTACGGGTACCCATTCCAGAATTGCGCTTTTGCCGGAAGCGTCGGCAATCATATAGTGGAAAGACGTATTCGCCGAGTCGTGCAAATTATATTTTTCGATGAGCTTCACGGCTTCGTCGACGGTGCTTGCATAGTCGAGCACCATACGCAGCATAGTGGTGGAGGTTATGTCGGGCTTGTCGGGATTGTTCTGGTTTGTCGCCACCGTGCCTTCCTTGGCGGTTCCGCCCTGATACGACATATATATTCCGCAGCTTAAGCCTGCGTCGTTTATGCCGTCGAGGGGCGCGTACGGCGCGGCAAGACAGGTGATTTTATTCATAAGCCCTTCAACGTCCTTATCGATATCCATACCTACGTAATTCAAGTCCACGGTCGAAAAAGAAGCGTGCCTGCCGTCGCCGGGGTTGCAAAGCGTTATGCAGGTGTTGGTTTTGGCAAAGTCGTAATTTCTTGCAAAAATCACGTCGCCGTCCGTTGTCTTTGCGGTAAATGACGAGCAGCCGATATCAGTTTCGCCGATTTCAATTTTAATAAGCCCCTTTGTTATATTTTTGGTTATGAAGCTTATAAGCTCTTTGTCGTTCGAAGCCCCGCCGCCGTCGATAAATTCGTCAAAGTAAAATCCGCCTTTCACGTCCATTTTGTAAACCGAACCGTCTTTATGCCCGTCGTTGCGTTTACGCAGCTGCGTGAAGCTTGACACGGTTGAAATTTCGTTATTCCATACGCTGAAAAAGGTAATGCAGAGTATTGCCGTAACGGCAAATATCACCGCAAGTACGATACAAACTATTTTAATCCAAAGCCTGCTTTTGGTTTTTTCCATAAAATAAACTCCTTTTTTTAATAAATTATTATATATTATTTTGCGAAGAACGCCACGGCGATTGCGCCCGGCCCTACGTGCGTGCCTATAGTGCTGCCTATCATATACGCGGGTACGTTTTCGGTTTTGTCTTTCCAGAGCTTCTCGCTGTCTTTAAGGTACTTTTTAAGGCATTCGTCCGAAAGCCCGGAAAAGCCCAGAACGTACGGCATATCGAAATCTATCCCGCCGCATTTATCCACGAGCGAGGTTAAAAGGTTGTTGCCCTTTTTCGAGCCCAACGCCTTGCCTATAAGCTTGACCTTTCCGTCGACTATGCCTACGACGGGCTTTATCGAGAGCATTTCGCCGGCGATTGCGGCAACGGCGGAAATTCTGCCGCCCTTGTGCAGATAGTGCAGTGTATCGAGAAGCGCAAGTACCTGAATTTTGCCCTTGCTTTCGTTGAGTTTCCGCTCGATTTCTTCCGCGGCGGCGCCGCCGTGCAAAAGCCTCAGTGCGTAATCGAGCAGAATGCGTTCGCCTATGCACGCGTTCAGGCTGTCGACGACGCGCACCTTGCCGCCGAAGCTTTTCGCCGCCTTTACCGCGCAGTCGTACGTGCCCGACAGCTTCGAAGAAATCGTTATCGCGATAACTTCGTCGCCGTCCTTTGTAAGCTTCCCGAAATATTCTTTAAAGCGGTATTCGTTAATCTGGCTTGTCTTGGGCAGCTCGTCGCTTTCTATGAGCTTTTCGAAAAACTCTCTGTGGGTTATGTCCACGCCGTCGAGATATTCCTCGTTGCCGAAACGTATCTGCATCGGCGCAAGCGTTACGCCCAGCTTTTCCGCTTCTTCAAGCTCCACGTCGGATGCGGAATCAACTAAAATTTTAATCATTTTTTTTCTCCTTCAGCCGAGTGTAATATGCTTGCAGCTTTTCGGCGATTACGTCGAGCGATTTATAGAAATTAATGCGCTGCTCCTCGGTGAAGGCGCAGCTTGCCGCGTTGACGGCGCGGTCGGCCTTTTCTATGGTTGTTTCGGCAATTTTAACGCCGCTGTCGGTTAGGGTAATCAAAGAATTGTAAGAGTTGCCGTCGTAATTTGCGTAACCCTTTTGCTTCAATACCTTGACCGCGCGCGAAATCGCGGATTTGTCCTCCAGCGTAAGCTTTACAAGCTCGCTGCATGTAAGCCCGTTTTTGCTAGTGTAAAGGCGGTATAAACACATAACGTGTATGGTTTTAAGCCCGAACTCACTCATTTCCGCGTGCTTGATTTTTTGTATCAGCTTGTTCAGCTTCAAAACGGTAAAAGTAAAATTTTCAAAAATTTTTTCCATTGCTTAACCTCCGTAATAAAAATATAATAGCATAAAATTGTTGATTAGTCAACAATTTTATGCGTAAAGCTCCGACAAATTTAAGTTGACTTATTTTGCGTTTTAATTTACAATATAACCGTGATTATATTAGGTTTTGACCCGGGGCTCGCCACGCTGGGCTACGGGGTGGTCGAAAAACTTAAAAACGACAATACCGTTGCGGTGGATTACGGGGTGGTGCTCACTCCGAAAGACGAAAGTCTGCCCGTAAGGCTCGCCATGCTCGAAGAGGGGATAAATAAAATTTTAAACAAGTACAAGCCCGAAGAAATCGCGGTGGAAGAGCTGTTCTTTTCAAAAAACATCACAACGGGCATACCCGTTGCGCACGCGAGGGGGGTCTTGCTTCTGACCTGTATAAAGTACTGCGGCAGACTTTTCGAGTATACGCCCAACCAGATAAAGCAGTCCTTGACGGGTTACGGCAAGGCGGACAAAATTCAGATGCAGCACGTGGTCACGTCGCTTTTGCATTTAAACAAAATCCCCCGCCCCGACGACGCGGCGGACGCGCTTGCCGTCGCTTTGTGCCACGCGCACACGTCCCGCTTTGGAAAACTTTTCGGAATAAAATAAACAATATTGCAGTCTTCCCCTTTGGGGAAGATGTCACGACTGAAAGTCGGGACAGATGAGGTAATTTTAAGTGTTAGGTTTTATAAAAGGTAAAATTTTAAGTATAACGCCTGAATGCGCTTTGATTGAAACGGCTTCGGGCATAGGCTTCGAAGTTACGTGTTCGGCTTCCGCTTTTTCCTTGCTGGCGGGCAAAAAGGAAGGGGAGGTTTACACCTATCTGTCCGTAAGCGAAAACGGCGTCGCACTTTTCGGCTTTTCTTCGCCCGATGAAAAAAATATGTTTTTAAAGCTGATAACCGTTTCGGGCGTCGGGCCCAAAATGGGCATATCGGTGCTTGCGGGTATGAGCGTCGGCGAGCTTGCCGCCGCCATAGCCTTATCCGACGTGAAACGCCTTTCTTCGGTAAAGGGGCTGGGTAAAAAGACGGCGGAGCGCATAATTTTGGAGCTAAGGGAAAAGGTCGGCTTCAAGTCCGCGCCGTCCGCCTCGGTCGGGGCTTCGGCTCTTCCGCCCGTAAATAGCGGCGACGAGGACGCAGTCGTCGCTTTGATGACGCTCGGCTTCACCCGCGCGGAAAGCGAAAAGGCGATTGCCCGCGCCCGTGCCGGCGGCGCGAATTCCGTCGAAGATATAATAATGTCAGCGTTAAGGGGAATGTAAAATGTTTTTCGACGACGACGAATTAGACGGCTTCGCCGATGACGAAAACAGACTTGTGCAGAGTACTAAGGGCGAATACGATATCGAAGAAAACGTGCTTCGCCCCAAAACGCTGGATGCGTACGTCGGTCAGAGCAAGGTCAAAGAAAATCTTAAAGTATATATGAACGCGGCAAAACAGCGCGGCGAGGTTCTGGAGCACGTGCTTTTATACGGCGCGCCCGGCCTCGGCAAAACCACGCTCGCGCATATTATCGCCAACGAAATGGGCGGGCAGCTCAAAATGACCAGCGCGCCCGCTATCGAAAGAAGCGGCGACCTTGCTGCGATACTTACCAACCTTAACGAGGGCGACGTGCTTTTCATTGACGAAATTCACCGCCTTAATCACAGCGTCGAGGAAATTCTGTATTCCGCTATGGAAGATTACGCGCTCGATATAATAGTCGGCAAAGGTCCCAGCGCTAGGAATATCAGGTTTTCGCTGAAAAAGTTTACGCTTATCGGCGCGACCACGCGCGCCGGTATGATTGCCAACCCCTTGCGCGACAGGTTCGGCATAATCTGCCGCCTCGAAATGTACACCCCTGCGGAGCTGAAAGAGATTGTCGCCCGCAGCGCGAAAACTCTTGGTATCGCGGTCGACGGCGACGCCGCTTCCGAAATAGCCCGCCGCTCGCGCGGGACGCCGCGTATAGCAAACCGGCTTTTAAAGCGCGTGCGCGATTTTTCCACCATAAACGGCAACGCCGCGGTTACCGTATCCGACGCGAACTACGCCCTTGGCAAAATGGAAATTGACGGGCTCGGGCTTGACGAAATAGACAGAAGCCTTTTGCGCGCAATGATAGAAAAATTCGACGGAAAACCCGTCGGGCTCGAAACGCTCGCCGCAACTATAAACGAGGACGCTGGCACTATCGAGGACGTTTACGAGCCCTATCTATTACAGCTCGGGTTTATCGCCCGCACCCCGCGCGGCAGAATGCCCCTGCGCGGCGGCTATGAACATTTAGGCTTCAAGCTTACGGAAAAACAGAAAGACCAGCTGTCGCTTTTCGACAAAAACTGAATTACAATTTTTCGGCGCGCGCCGTTAAGAAATTATATGCAATACAAAAAATCAGATTTTTATTACAATTTACCCGAAGAGCTGATTGCGCAGACTCCCGCCGAACCGCGGGATTCGTCGCGCCTTCTCGTTTACGACAGAACGGCGAAAACCGTCGGGCATAAAATTTTCCGCGATATAGCGGGCTATCTTAAAAAGGGCGACGTGCTCGTTATAAACAATACGAGGGTTCTGCCCGCGCGTATGTTCGCGCATACCGAAAACGGCGGCGCGGTGGAAGTGCTCTTATTGAAGCGGCTTGAAAAAGACAAATGGGAAGTGCTCGTAAAACCGGGCAGAAAATGCGCGGTCGGCAAAATTCTTAAAATTTCCGACGAACTTTCTTTAACCGTCGAGGGGATAACGGATTCGGGTGAAAGGCTTGTCAGGTTTTCATATGACGGGGTGTTCGAGGATATTCTGGACAGGGTCGGCAATATGCCCCTTCCACCGTACATAAAGCAAAAGCTCAAAGACAAAAACCGTTACCAGACCGTTTACGCGCAAAAAGACGGCTCGGCGGCCGCGCCGACGGCGGGGCTGCATTTTACGCCCGGGCTTTTAGAGGAGCTCCGCGCAAAAGGCGTCGAAATCGCGGAGGTATTGCTTCACGTAGGGCTCGGCACTTTCCGTCCCGTCAAAGAGGACGTAATTACCGACCATAAAATGCACTCCGAATATTACGAAGTGGACGAAAAGGCGGCTGAAATAATAAACCGCGCAAAGCGCGAGGGCAGGCGTATAATAGCCGTCGGCACGACCTCCGTGCGCACGCTCGAAAGCGTTGCGGACGAAAACGGGTTTTTAAAACCCTGTAAGGGCAATACGGAAATTTTCATTTATCCTCCCTATAAATTCAGGTGCGTGGATTGCCTTATAACCAACTTCCATTTGCCCGAAAGCACGCTTATAATGCTTGTCGCGGCAATGACGGGGCGCGAGGAAATCCTCGGGCTGTACGATATCGCCGTTGCGGAAAAGTATAGGTTTTTCAGCTTCGGCGACGCGATGCTTGTCTTATAAGCGGCGCATCTTTGTCGCGCTTTGCTTTTTATATGGTCACATACATCTGTGTATGCTCCCCTCAAAAAAGCTCGCGCTTCTCGACCTGCTTGCTTCTAAGCCAAGCAATCCTGTCTCCCGTAACAATGCGGGACGCTATGTTTATAGAGTAAATTATCATGAGTAAATATTTTTCATTCGAGTTACAGCATATCGATAAACACACGGGCGCGCGCGCGGGCGTATTTCATACCCCGCACGGCGACGTTTTGACGCCCGTATATATGCCCGTCGGCACACAGGCGACGGTGAAGGGCGTGTACCCGCGCGATTTGAAGGAGGCGGGGTCGAGCATAATACTCTCCAACACTTATCACCTCTATATGCGCCCCGGCGACGAGCTTGTAAAAAAAGCCGGCGGCTTGCACAAATTTATGAACTGGGACGGGCCCATTCTCACCGACAGCGGCGGGTTTCAGGTTTTTTCTTTAACCAAACTGAATAAAATCCACGACGAAGGGGTATATTTTAATTCGCATATAGACGGCTCTAAGCATCTTTTCACGCCCGAAAAGGTTATGTCTGTTCAGGAAAATCTGGGCGCGGATATAATTATGCAATTCGACCAGTGCTCCGAGTTCGGCTTCACCCACGCTCAGTCGCAGCAGGCTATGGAGCGGACGGACGAATGGCTCAAACGCTGCGTTTCCGTAAAAAGCCGCGACGACCAGGCGCTTTTCCCCATAGTTCAGGGCAATATGTACGACGATTTGCGCCTCGAAAGCCTCAAACGCGCTAAGCAGTTCGCGACAGACGGAATCGCGATAGGCGGGCTTTCGGTTGGCGAACCCAAACAGAGAATGTATGAAATTCTGGAGCTTATGCGCCCCGAAATGCCCGAAAGCGTTCCGCGTTATCTTATGGGCGTAGGCAGCCCCGATTGCCTTATAGAGGGGGTTAAACGCGGGGTGGATATGTTCGACTGCGTGCTCGCTACCCGCGTCGCGCGCAACGGTACGGCGTTTACTTCCGCCGGAAAAATTGTCGCGCGCAACGGTCGGTACCGGGAGGATTTTACCGCGCTCGACGAAAACTGCAGCTGTTATTGCTGTAAAAATTACACCAAAGCTTACGTTCGTCACCTTATAAACGTGAACGAAATGCTTTCTTCTATGCTGTTGAGTTTGCATAACATAACCTTTTTGCACAAGCTTATGCGTGAAATGCGCGAAGCCATCTTTGCCGACAGTCTGAACGATTTTTCAAAGGAATTTTACGCGAAATATGGCGAATGAGTGAAAGTTTGGTGCAAAAATTCAACTTTGTTTAAAAACGCTTGCTTTCCGGGCGCAAAACAATTATATTAAAATAGTAAATAATTTTTGGAGAATAAAAAATGTTCAAATCTCTTTTGGAAGTAAACGGCAATCAGATAGGCACTTTCGTCGTTTTGGGCGTGCTTGTCGTTGCGATTATCGTAATGTTCGTATTTTCCGGCAGACGCCGTAAAAAGCAGGAAGAGGAAGCCAAAACCCAGCGCGACGCGATAAGGCCCGGCAGCAAGGTGAAAACCATAGGCGGCATTTGCGGCATAGTGGTTGAGGTTGACCATGAAGAAAACACTTTCGTTCTGGAAACGGGCAGCGAAAATTCGGGTAAGAGCTTTATGAAGTTCGATAAGCTCGCCATATGGCAGACCGACGCGGTAGCCGATTCTTCCGCAAAGGCGGAGGAAAAAGAGGCGGATAATAAAACCGAAGAAGTGAAGGAGGAAGCCCCCGCAGAGCTCCCCGCCGAACTTCCCGCGGAAGAAAAGCCCGAAGCCGAGGCGGAAAAACCTGCCCCCGCAAGTAAAAACGGCAAAAAGAAATAAATAAATCATTATAATTCAAAAACCCTCCGCATAGATTAAAGCGGAGGGTTTTTATGCGCAAAAACATTTTTCAGATAGTCAAAGCCGCGGCTGCGGCGGTAATATTTTCACTTTTATTCGTACTTATTTTCACATTGATAATACAGCTGTTTTCATTGCCCGCGGGCGCGGTCAAGCCCGTTAATCAGGTTTTCAAAATAGTTTCGATTGCTGCGGGCGGGCTCTTATTCATCCGCGGCGATAAGGGGCTTATAAAGGGCGCTGTTTACGGACTTATCGCCGTGGTAATAACCTACCTTCTGTACGGGCTGATTTCTCTGTCGCTTTCCATAAGCTGGAAGTTCGCGATAGAGCTGCTTCTCGGCGTCGTTGCGGGCGGGGTTTCGGGCATAATTGCCGTAAATATCAAAAAGAACGCCTGAAATCACTTGATTTTTTCCTCGGCGTATTCTATAATTAATCATATAATAATAAACGCCTAAGGAGAATGAATGATATGATTAAAACTATATCAAGCCCCCGCGAAAAGAAAGTTACGGGTTGCGGCGAATGCAGAAGCACCTGCCAGTCGGCATGCAAAACCAGCTGCACGGTAGGCAACCAGAGTTGCGAAAGAATTACAAGAGAAGAAAATCCCGAAAAGACGAATAAGTAATATAACGGAGCAGAAATTCTCTGCTCCGTTTTTTCGCTGATTATGATACACGTTTTTAACTATAAGGATACTTATTACATATACGATACGGGCAGCGGCAGTCTGCACGAGTGCGACAAGGACACCGCCGATTATCTGAAATCCGAATACGAGGGCGGCGAAGCGCCCGCGCTTTCCGAAGAGAAGAAAGCCGAAATATTAAAGGATATAAAGGAGCTTAAAGACAAGGGGCTTCTTTTTAAGGAAGAGGTTAAAACCTATCCCTTGAAGTCGTCCGAGGTCAAGGCGCTCTGCCTGCATATCTGCCACGACTGCAACCTCCGTTGCAGGTATTGCTTTGCCGACGAAGGCGCGTACCACTCCGAAAGAGAGTTTATGAGCCTCGAAACGGCAAAAAAGGCAATAGATTTTCTGATAGATAACAGCGGCAACAGAAAAGTGCTCGAAGCCGACTTTTTCGGCGGCGAGCCTTTAATGTGCCTCGACACTATTAAAAAAGTAGTGGCGTACGCGCGGGAGCGCGGCGACAAGGCGGGCAAAAAGTTTCTGTTCACTACCACGACCAACGCGCTTTTACTCGACGACGACGCAATCGACTTTTTCAACCGCGAAATGGAAAACGTTGTTCTGAGCCTCGACGGCAGAAAGGAAGTTCACGACGCGATAAGAAAGACAAAAAACGGCAAAGGCAGCTTCGACTACGTTATAAACAACATTAAAAAGTTCGTCCGTTCGCGCGGGGATAAAAGCTACTACGTGCGCGGCACGTTCACGTCGAAAAACCTCGATTTTTCCGACGACGTAATATTCCTTGCCGAAAACGGCTTCGACAGCATCTCCATGGAGCCGGTCGTCACCGACATCGACGACCTTGCCATAAAGGACGAACACCTGCCCGCAATCTGCGCCGAATACGAAAACCTGTGCGACAAGTATCTTGAAAAATACGATAAAGGCGAAGGCTTCAATTTTTTCCATTTCAATATCGACCTCGAAGGCGGAGTATGCTTGCAGAAAAAGGTTTCCGCCTGCGGCGCCGGCAACGAATATTTTTCGGTCGTGCCCAACGGCGATATTTATCCCTGCCACCAGTTTGCGGGGGAAAAGGATTTTCTGATGGGCAACGTGTACGAGGGCAGGCTTAACCCCGCAATAAGGGAAAAGTTCGCCTCGAACTGTCTGTTTACGCGAGAGGAGTGCGGCGACTGCTTTGCGAAGTTCATTTGCAGCGGCGGTTGCAGTGCGAACAATTATCATTTTACGGGCGATATGAACACTCCTTACAAGGCGACGTGCGCTATGATGAAGAAGCGCATAGAGTGCGGAATGCACGTTCTGGCGCAAAAAAAATCGCGTAAAAGTTAAAAAAAACCTTTTAAATGTCGTTGATACAAGAATAATTAATTGACGGGCGAAAGTTTTTTATATATAATATAGAAGTTAAATATCAAGCTAAACATTTCAGGAGTATATAAATGGGCAAAATAAAATCGGCGGTAATAACGGCGATACTCGTTGCCGCAATCGTGGTTCTGGCGTTTTTTGCCACGGTATCTTTTAAGGTGCCGGGCAGTAACGGCGTCGAGAGATACAATTCGTTTATGTCCAGCATAAGGCTGGGCGGGGATTTGACGGGTCGCGCTTCGGCGGTGCTCTATCCCGACGGCGTTATTTCCGCAGCGGATTTCGAGGCGGGCAAACCCGAAAACGATAAGGACAAGCTGGATAAATACGTCGACAAGTACGCGCCTTTCGGCAGCGTTTACATCGAAAAGGAAGTTCTCGGTGAAGAGGAGGACGCGGCTGAAAAGCTCAAAGCAAAGGTTAAAAACGACGCGGAAGTTATTTCCGCCCGTTTCGACCAGAAAGGCTATTCCGACTATTCGGTTGCCGTCTGCGACGATTTTACGCTGAGGGTAGAAGTTCCTACGGGTTTCACTTACGCCGAGTATAATGACCTTTCGTCGTCCACACGTTCGGAGGTGACGACCGATATAAGCAGGTCGATACAGTACCTTGCGTACAACGGTGAGTTGTCGCTTCGCAACGCGGAAGTCGGCAAAGTGAACAATAACAATATTCTTACGCCCATTACCGCAGACCTTACCACTTATTTCAAAAGCTTTGAAAAGATTTCCGCAGCCGGCAATCACGCCGTCAAGGTAAACCTTACTAGCGAGGGTAGAGAGCAGTTCAAAACAATGTCCGCGGCGGTAATTCAGGCGGAAAACGACAAGGCGATAGATTTTTACGTTGGCGAAGCGGAGCTGTTGTCGCTCTCTCTCGACGCGGCGATTGACGAAAAAAGCTTCTATATCACCGTACCTAACGGCGAATCGGTCGCGCAGGACTTTGCAATAGTTTTAAACTCGGCAGCAAACGGGAAGTCGGTTACCCTCGACTACAAAACGGCGGACAACCTCGACGTAGTATATATGAGCGCGCCCATGGGCGAGCTTGCGCCGATATTCCTTATGATAACTTTATTTATAGTACTTGCGGCGGCGATAGTCTTTTCTATAGTAAAATACAAAAAGCTCGGGCTTGTAAATACTATGATGATAGTAATTTACGCCCTCACGATGATAACGGCTTGCATGATTTTGGAAATAGAGGTGACCATTGCGGGTGCGTTCGCGCTCGTTCTGGGGTTGGCGCTCGTCTGCGGAACGAACTTCGCGCTTTTCGAAGCGGTTCGCCGCGAAACGAAGAAGGGCAAAACGATGCAGTCGTCCGTAAAATCGGGCTACAAGGCAACGCTCTTCGGCATACTCGAGCTTCATGCGGTGCTCGTCGTTACGGCGATAATGCTTGCGCTTATCTGTGTGGGCGAGCTTGCGGCGTGCGGACTGATATTCTTTATCGCGACCGTTGCTTCGTATGTACTGTTCTGGTTCACAAGATTTATGTGGTACGTAATCTCTTCGCCCGTAAGGGATAAGTTCAAATTCGGCGGATTTACGAGGGAGGAACTGAACGATGAACAAGTTTAAATTTTCTTCCGGTATGCATATAATGGTAGCCGTATCCGCGCTTATCGTCGCGATAGGTCTTGCGGTCGGGCTTGTCTGCCAGTTTATCGCGGGCGGCTTCTTCAACTACGGCGAGGAATACAAAAGCTTCAACTCGGTCGTAGTCGACTACGCTTATATCGATTTCCCCGAAGAGGAGAAGGTGTATGAAATCTGCGACGGCGAGTTTGCCGGCGCGGGCGTCAGATACTTCAACAGCGTTTCGGGCGAAACCGACAAGGGCGGCGAAATAACTTTCAAGTTTGAAAAGAGCGTGGAAGCGGAAAAGCTTTCCGCGGTTGCCGTAAAAATAGCCGAGAAGCTCAATTCGGGCGACGAAAATTTGAGCAGCGCGTACTTCCACGAAGTGGAAACCGAGCTCGGCGGAGCGAAACCGCTTATCTTCGGCGCGATTGCGCTTGCGGCTGCGGCGGCTTTCCAGTTTATCTATTTTGCTATAAGGTACAGGCTTTCGATGGCTTGCGCGGCGCTTCTTGCAAACGTGCACAACCTTGCCGTGTATACGGCGTTGCTTGCGATAACGAGGGTGCCCGTCGGCTCCTCCGCGGTTGCGTTCGGCGCGATTTGCGTGCTTATGACAATACTCGGCTGCGGAATGCTGTTCGGTAAAATGCGCGCAAAAGCCAAGGACGAAAAGTTTTCCGCGCTCGGCTACGGCGAACAAGTTGACGTCTGCGTGCGCGAAAGCTTCATGAACGTAGTTATTACCTCGATATTTATGCTTGCTGCGGCGGTTGCGCTTATAGTGCTTTTACCTGTAAGTTCGATGTCGCTCTTGATGGCGCTCGGCAACGTCGTGACTGCGGTACTTTCAACACTTGCGGCGGTATACGGCACGGTTTTCTTTACCCCGTCTGTATACGTGCGCTTCGCACGCATAGCCGACAGCGGCAAGGCAGACGATAAAAACGCAAAAAAAGCGTAAACGTATTTTAAAAGGGCGGGCTTTTTATCCCGCCCTTTTTTGGACTGTTTTATGAAAAAAATTATCCCCGAATACGAGTTTTCGGAAGGACAATTGAATGCTATATCAACGCTCGCTAAGCAGTGCGGGCTTTTGGAGGACACCGTAAAGATACTCTACGGCAGAGGTATTGACGACAAGGAAAAAATTCTCGCGTTTGTCAATCCCTCGCGTTCGCATTTTATTTCGCCCTTCAAAATGAGCGGTATGCGCGAAGCGGTTGAGCTGATTACCCTCGCCCGCGAAGAGGGCTGGGTCGTCGTCGTTTACGGCGATTACGACGCGGACGGAATATGCGCTTCGACAATTATGTCGCGCGCATTGAAGGATTTCGGTATCGACCCCGTCGTATATATCCCCGAACGCCGCAACGGCTACGGGCTGAACAAAGAGGCGGTCGATAAAATTTTCGACGAGTATTTCCCCCAGCTTTTTATCACGGTCGACTGCGGAATTTCCGCCGCCGAAGAGATTGAGTATATAAAGGAGCAGGGCGCGGAAGTTATTGTCACCGACCACCACGAGCTGCCCGATAAAATCCCCGACTGTATCTGCGTAAACCCCAAATTCGACGACGGTTATATCTACGATAATCTTTGCGGCGCGGGCGTCGCGCTAAAAGTGGGCGTAGCTTTAAACGGTGAAAGCGCGTATAAGTATCTCGATTTCGCCGCGATAGCTACGGTTGCGGACAGCGTTCCGCTTACCGGCGAAAACCGCGACATCGTGCACGAGGGCTTAAAGCTCATTAACCGTTCGCCGCGCAGCTGTTATAAGCATTTTATCGCCAAATCGGAAAGCGACGCGACGGCGCAGACCATTTCTTTCGGTATCGCGCCCAGAATAAACGCGGCGGGCAGAATGGGCGACGCGCGTTCCGCGCTCGATCTTTTTACGGAAACGGACGAAAACGCAATTTTCGACCTTTCCGCAAAGCTAACCGCATATAATACCGAAAGACAGAAATGTTGCGACGAGTTATATCTGAGCGCGAAAAACAAGCTTAAAACAGGCGGCGTTTTCGGCAGAATTATAATGCTGTGGGACGAAAGCTGGAATACGGGCTTCGTCGGGATAGTCGCGGCGCGCCTTGCCGAGGAGTATTCCCGCCCCGCGATACTTTTCGTGCGCAACGGCGATATGCTTAAAGGCTCCGCGCGCTCGGTCGACAGCGTAAATATTTTCGAGGCGCTCAAAGCCTGCTCGGGCTTTATAGCGGAGTTCGGCGGTCACGCTCAGGCGGCGGGCGTAAACGTGGAGGTTGAAAACTTTTCCCGGCTCGAAAGCGCGATGAACGATTACCTTGCGGCAAACTATTCCCCGTCCGATTTCGAAGCTACGGTCTACGTCAGCGGCAAGCTCGACGGCGCGTATTCCGCGCGGTTCGCAAGGGAAATAGAGATGCTCGAGCCGTTCGGCGTAGGCAACCGCAGACCCGTGTTCGAGCTCGAAGAGGGTGCGCTCGGTATAAAGCCCGTCAAGCAGTTTTCGCCGCATATAAGCCTTAAAAGCGGTAAAATAGAGCTTATGTATTTCAACGGCGCAAAGTACTCGTACCTGATACGCAGCCGCGCGAAAAAGAGGTGTATTTTCGAATACAATATCTCTAAATTCCGCGGCAGGGAATACGTGAAGGGTTACGTGCGCGACGTAATCTGCGCCGACGGCGCCGGCGCGGACTGCGCGGAGGAAATAGCAGTAAACAATATCCTTACGCTCGCCTGCGGCAAAACCGACTGTAAAACGGTAACCGTTTCCGCGGCGCGTATAAACGAAATGCTTTCAAAAAAGCCCGATTTCGGCACCGTGTATATCGCGAACGAATACAAAACGCTTTCCCGCTATAATACGGGCGGGCTGCCCGTCGGGCTTTTCAACCTCCCGTCCGGCAACCTTGCCGATTGCGTGGTGGTTTCACCGTTGAGCGATATCGATTTGAGCGGCTTCGGCCGCGCGGTATTCCTCGACCAACCGCCGTCGGGGGTAAGAATACAGTCGCTTGCCGGCAAGGAAGTTATTATAAGCGACTACACGGGCAATAATTACCTCGCCGGCATATCCGCCGACAGAGATTATCTTCTTAAAATCTTCGCGGCGGTGGCGGCCGGTTCGTCTAAGGCGGGGCAGGATATCGCCGATACCGCGCTTGACGACCCGTTCGGCTTCGGCCCTGTTCAGACGGCGTTCGCGCTTGCCGTGTTCGGGCAGCTGTCGCTGATTTCTTTCGGGAACGGCAGGCTTAATGTACACCGCGGCGTAAAAAGCGCGCTTACGAATTCCGAGCTCTATAACGTGATAAACAGCGTGAAAGATTATGAAAACCGTACTTGACAAAATTAATGCAAACTATCCCGAATCCGACAGAGAGCTGTTGTTTTCGGCGTACCGCTACGCGGAAACCATGCACGAGGGGCAAAAACGCGCCTCGGGCGAGCCGTACTTTACGCACCCCTGCGCAGTGGCGGAAATACTTATCGACCTCGGAATGGACGTCCCGTCCGTTGCCGCGGCGTTTCTGCACGACGTTATCGAGGATACTCCCGCAACCGCCGAGGATATCCGCGGTCTTTTCGGCACGGAAATACTTACGCTTGTAGACGGCGTAACCAAGCTCGATAAAATACATTATCAGACGCACGAGGAGGAGGACGCGGAAAACTTCCGCAAAATTTTCGTCGCAATGGCGAACGACGTGCGCGTAATAATAATAAAGCTCGCCGACAGACTTCACAATATGCGCTCGCTGAACTTCCTTTCCAACGAGCGCCAGCAACGCATTTCAAAGGAAACGCTCGAAATTTTCACCCCGCTTGCGGGCAGGCTCGGTATCTCGCAAATCAAGTGCGAGCTCGAGGATTTATGCCTGAAATACCTCGACCCCGAAGGGTACGAATTCCTCGTTACAAACATTCACCAAAAGCTTGCCGAGCGGCACGATTTTGTCGACTTTGTGGTAAACGAACTTAAAAAGCTGCTCGAAGAGAGCGGGATAGGCGGCGAGGTTTTCGGCAGACCCAAGCATTTCTATTCCATCTACAAAAAGATGAAAAATCAGGACAAAACGCTCGACCAGATTTACGATTTGTCCGCAGTGCGCGTTATTGTCGGAACCACTGAAGAGTGCTATGAGGTTCTGGGCAAAATCCACAAGCAGTGGAAGCCCGTGCCCGGCAGAATAAAGGACTATATAGCAACGCCGAAACGCAATCTCTATCAATCTCTGCATACAACGGTCGTAACGAACTTCGGCCAGTTCTTCGAAATCCAGATTCGCACGCGCGAAATGCACGAAATGGCCGAGTACGGTATCGCCGCGCACTGGAAGTACAAAGAGCAGAAGATTGCGGAAACGGGCTTCGACCAGCGCCTCTCCTGGATACGCGACGTTATGGACTGGCAGGGCAGTTTAAATGACTCGAAAGAGTTTGTCGACAGCCTTAAAAACGATTTATACTCCAACGAATTGCTCGTATTCACTCCGCACGGCAAAGTAATTTCTCTGCCGCCCGAATCCACGCCCGTCGATTTCGCGTATGCAATCCACTCTCAGGTGGGCAACAAATGCGTTGGCGCAAAGGTAAATTCGCGCATAGTGCCGTTAAACTCGGCGCTGCACACGGGCGACGTCGTGGAAATACTCACCTCGCCCGCAACGAAAGGCCCGTCGTGGGACTGGCTGAAATTCGTAAAATCGGGCTCCGCAAGGGCCAAAATCCGCGCTTTTTTCAAGCGCGAAATGAAGGAAGAAAATGCGGTAAAGGGCAAAACGATGCTCGAAGCGGAAGCCAAACGCCGCGGATATTCGCTTGCCGATATCCTCACGGAGGAGTCCTTCAAGAAGCTTTCCAACAAGCTTGTTTTCGCCTCCGTGAACGAAATGTTCGCCTCCGTCGGTTACGGAGCGGTGAGCGTGAACCAGATTATTTTCAAGCTTATAGATTATTACAAAAAGGAAATACCCAAGCCACAGGGCATAATTTCCACCGACAAGCTCAAAAACAGCCCCGCAAACAGCGTTGAAATAAAGGGTATGGGCGGGCTTCTGGTGCGCTTTGCGCAGTGCTGCAACCCCGTCCCCGGCGACGATATCATCGGCTTTGTTTCCCGCGGCAGAGGGGTTATCGTGCACCGCAGCGACTGCCCGAATTTAAAGGGCGAGGATAAAGACCGGCTGCAACCCGCGCGCTGGACGGGCGAACTTGTCGACTTCATTGCGGGCATAAAAATAATAGCGGAAGACCACGAGGGGCTTATGTCGTTCATTACTTCCGAAATTTCTTTTCTGCACATAAGTATGACTGCGATAAACGGCAGAATGAATAAGGACAGACAAGCGGAGTTCGAAATAAAAGTAAAGCTCAACAAACGCTCGGATATGGATTTGCTTATAAACCGCCTTAAAAAAGATAAACGCATTATAGAAGTTTACAGAACGAGCAACTGAAAAAAGGCACAACGCATATGCTAAACACCAACAGCGAGTATTTAAAACCCGAAATTATGGACGTTATCCGCGCGTTCGGCTGCGAGGATAAGGATTTCGGACACTATTTTTCTTTCGGAAGCGGAAAATTTTTCAATGCCGTCGAGTACGACGGCGAATTTTTCGATTTCGAAAACGAATGCGAGGCGGAGGGCGACCTCGAATTCAGGCGGCTTGCAAAAAGGTTCGCAAAGCTCGCTTTTTACAGCGTGCTTTCAAAGCGATACGGGCGGCTCCCCTGGGGCGCGCTCACGGGCATACGCCCTACAAAACTCGCGTATACCGAAATTTCGGCGGGGCGCGATTTTAAAAGTCTGTTTAAGCAAATGGACGTATCCGAAGCGAACGCTCTGCTCGTCGAAAAAACAATTGCCGCGCAAAAAGGAATTTACGGCAGAGGCGGCGGTCAGGATTTGTTTATAAGCATACCCTTTTGCCCGACCAAGTGCGATTATTGCTCCTTTATCACCGCGCCTATAACGGCTACGAGAAAGTACGTCGACGAATATATAGATTGCCTTATCAAGGAAATATATTCGGTAAAGCCGCTGATAAAAAAGCTCAACAGCGTCTACATAGGCGGCGGAACGCCGTTCGTTATAGAAGCCGTTCAGCTTGAAAAAATTTATAAGGCGGTTGCCGAAGTTTTTCCCTCCGTACCCGAATACACCGTGGAGGCGGGCAGACCCGACGTGTTTTCGGAAGAAAAGCTTATGCTTTCAAAGGAGTACGGCGTTACGCGTATATGCGTAAATCCTCAGTCGTTCAACGATAAAACGCTTGTGGCGATAGGCAGAAAGCACACCGCAGAGCAGACGGTCGAGGCGTTTAAAACAGCCGAAAAATACGGTTTCGATATCAATATAGATTTGATTGCGGGGCTTGCGGAAGAGGGCGTAAAGGACTTTGAGTATTCGTTGGACGAGGCGATTTCTTTAAACCCCGCAAACATAACCGTGCACACGCTGTCTTTAAAGTCGGGCGCAAAGCTCAAAGAGAACGTGAAAAGGCTGAACGTTGCGGGGATTGCCGATATGGTGAATTTATCGCGCGACAAGCTCGAGGCGGCGGGGTATTCGCCTTACTATATGTACCGCCAGAAGTATCAGGCGGGCGGGCTCGAAAACGTTGGCTGGTGCAAAGGCGGCAAGCCCTGCGTTTACAATATAAACGTAATGGAGGAAATATCCGACAATATCGCCGTCGGCGCGAACGCGATATCCAAAAAGCTTTTCGGCGACGAAAACCGTATAGAGCGTTACGCCACCCCCAAGGATTTGCCTACTTATATCAATAAAATCGACAGAATTACAGAAGAAAGGAACAGGCTTTTCAATGACTGAAGGATGTGAGAACGAAACGCAGATAAACTTTTACAGGTTAGACAAAACCAAACCCTGCAAATCCGTCAGTGCTGAAGCTTCGTCGAAAATACACGTATTTTTGATAGTGTTTTCGGTGATTTTTCTTGCCGCCGACGCGGTTTTTGCTGCCGTGTATCTTACGGCGTACGAAACGGTGGAGTTGACGACGATAGTCGGCCCCGTTTTTCTGGCTGTTTTGGGTTCGGTTTTTTTAGGGCTCGGAATACGTTTCCGCGCAAAGCAAAAAAGGCTTAAAAGCGCGGAGAGCGAGCTTTTAAAGGACTGCACGCTCACCGACGGACGTATAACCGATTATAGTTGCGTCAAAAGCAGAGACTTGGACGAAAATTCTCGTACGACCTATTCGGTAGAGTTGGAATATTGTTTTTTCGATAAAAATTTTAAATTACGCAGCGGAAAATACAGCGAGTCTTACGGGGCGGAGCCGCAGTTTTACAAAGGGCAGTATCTTATGATTGCCTTCAATGAAACCGACAGTCTTATTTTAAGCGAGTTTACGCTTGAAACGGAGGACGAAAAGCGTTTTCTTCAAAACGAAATTCGCCGCTCGGACGACGATTTCGAAGGGCTAACCGGCGAGCTTCTCGACGTGAATTTAAAAGAGCGCGTCGTGGATTATCAATATTCCGCCGCGTGGTTATGGGCGGCGGTTGCCGTTCTTGTTTTCTGTGTGGCTTTCACGGTGCCGATAAGCATATTCGTTTTACCGCGCTTTTTTAACTTTGATTCGGTTATGCCGGATTTAATCGTGACGATAATGTTTTGTTTAATGCCTTTGATACTTGTCGGCGTTGCGGCTTTTCTTTTGAAAAATTATTTCGTAAAATCGTCGCATTTTAAAAAAATAATTAAAAACAGACCTTTTTTTACACTCGGTAAAATGTTCGCGTCGGAAAAGACTTATCGCGGCAACGCGCGCAAAAAAGTGTTCTATTGTTATATCGATAAATGGGGCGAGCGGCATACGGATGTAGTAACCTCGCATACTTTTCACGCAAAGGTACAGGACGAGACCGCCGAGGTAATAGTGGCGTATACGTCCGCAGGAGATTCAACCGTGATTACGGACTGCAAATTTTATGAAAAAGAAAAATGATAAAATGAAAAGCTGTCGGTTGCCGAAAGCATGTTCGACTAAATAAATTTTGTAAAGTCTGTCTAAATTGTTTGCTATTTTAAAATGCGTGTGGTAAAATAATCAGTGTTATACGGATACAAAGCGGTTCGAATACTCAACGGCTTGCTTTGTTTGCCGCAAATATTTCCATAGGAGGATAAAGTAAATGGAAAAGTCCGAAATCATTGCAAAATACGCTTTAAAGGAAGGGGATACCGGTTCGCCCGAAGTGCAGATTGCGCTTTTAACGGAAAGAATCAATCACCTCAACGAACACCTTAAAGAGCATATTCACGACAATCATTCGCGCCGCGGTCTTTTAAAAATGGTAGGTCGCCGTCGCGGGCTTTTGGATTATTTGAAGAGCAAGGATATAGAAAGATACCGTTCTATTATTGCCGCTTTGAATTTAAGAAAGTAATTTTAAAAACGGGGCAGTTTTTTTAACGACCCCGTTTTTCGTTTATAACGATGGCGTTATAGGCACAAGAACAAAAAAGAAGTAAGGAGTAATTTTATGAACAACAATTTCAAACAATTCAAATTCGAAGTAGGCGGCAGAGAGGTCGTCGTCGAAACGGGTAAGTACGCCGAGCAGACTAACGGCTCGTGCCTTATCCGCTGCGGCGAAACAGCGGTGCTCGTTTCCGTATGTATGTCGGCGGCTCCCCGCGACGGAATGGATTTCTTCCCCTTGCAGGTCGATTACGAAGAGAAGATGTTCTCGGTAGGCAAAATCCCCGGCGGCTTTAAAAAGCGCGAGGGTAGGGCAAGCGATAAGGCCATTTTGACGGCAAGGCTTATCGACCGCCCTCTTCGCCCGCTGTTCCCCAAGGGGCTTTTCAACGACGTAGTGGTTACGGCGCAGGCGCTCTCGGTTGAGCCCGACGTTTCGCCCGAACCCCTCGCAATGATAGGCTCGTCCGTGGCGCTCGCGATTTCCGATATACCCTGGGCAGGCCCCACCGGCTCGGTGGTTGTAGGCATGGTCGACGGAAAGTACGTGATAAACCCCGACCTCGCTCAGCGTGAAAAGAGCAGAATTCACTTAAACCTCGCAGGCACGAAAGACGCAATTCTTATGATTGAAGCGGGTGCGGACGAAGTTACCAACGACGAAATGGTAAACGCTATAACTTTCGGCTTCGAAGAAATCAAAAAAATCTGCGTGTTTATCGAAGAGAAGATAGTCCCCGCAGTAGGTAAGACCAAAAAGGAAATAGAACTTTATCATATCCCCGAAGAATTAGACAAGGAAGTCCGCGCATATGCGGGCGAAAAAATCGACTGGGCTATCGAAACGTTCGACAGACAGGAAAGGGAGCAGAGGCAGAACAAGGTCGAGGAAGAAGTTCTCGAACACTTTGCCGAAATTTATCCCGACAATAAGCGCGAAATAAAGGACAGCCTTTACTACATTACCAAAGAAAAGGTGCGCGCTAAGATATTCGACAAGGGTATCCGCCCCGACGGAAGAGGCTTAAAAGACGTCCGCCCCATCTGGTGCGAGAGAGGCGTACTGCCCCGAGTACACGGTTCGGCCGTGTTCACCCGCGGACAAACCCAGACGCTTACGAGCTGTACCCTCGGCATGATGACCGAAGCCCAGAAGCTCGAAGGGCTTGACGAGGAAACCTCGAAAAGGTATATGCACCACTATAACTTCCCCGGCTACTGCACGGGCGAAGCTAAGGCTTTGCGCTCCCCCGGCAGGCGCGAAATCGGCCACGGCGCTCTCGCCGAGCGCGCGCTCATACCCGTGCTTCCCGCAGAGGACGTATTCCCCTATGCCATAAGGGTAGTAAACGACATTATGTCGTCGAACGGCTCGTCCTCGATGGCTTCGGTATGCGGCTCTACAATGGCGCTTATGGACGCGGGCGTGCCCATAAAAGCTCCCGTCGCGGGCGTAGCCATGGGGCTTATCAAAAATCAGGAAACGGGCGACTTCAAGGTCATGACCGATATTCAGGGGCTTGAAGATTTCCTCGGCGATATGGACTTCAAGGTTGCGGGTACGGTGAACGGCATAACCGCAATCCAGATGGATATAAAAATCAAGGGCATTTCCGAAGAGATTATGCACACCGCAATCAATCAGGCGAACGAGGGCAGGCAGTTCATTCTGTCCAAGATGCTCGAAGTCGTGCCCGAGGTTGCGCCTAAGCTTTCCAAGTATGCGCCCAAGATTATATTCTTTGAAATCAATCCCGAAAAAATCGGCGACGTTATCGGCAAGCAGGGCAGCGTAATCAAGAAGATTATGGAGGAGACGGGCACCGAAATCGAGTTCAACGAGGACGACAGCGGCAGAGGCTACGTTTCCACGCTCGGCCCTATCGAAAACGCGGAAAAGGCAAAGGCGATTATCCTCAATATCGCGCACGACCCCGAAGTCGGCGATATGTTCGTCGGTACGGTCGTAAGGCTTTTGAACTTCGGCGCTTTCGTGGAGTTCGCGCCCGGCAAGGACGGTATGATTCATATTTCCAAGCTTTCGGACAAGCGCGTCGAAAAGGTTGAGGACGTCGTTAAAATCGGCGATACCGTAAAGGTCGAAATTATCAAAATCGGCGATAAGGGCATCGATTTGAAGCTTTTGGAAAAATTAAGTTAAAAGCGTTTAAGCCCGCGCGTTACGCGCGGGCTTAATTTTAAAAAGGATACGCAAATGATAAAATCGGGTTTAAAGAATTACTTTGTGAATTTAAAGCATTTCTTCACGCCGATAGGTACGCTTGCGGTGGGTATGTTTATCGGGCTTTCCTTGCTCATACCCGGGACGTTCGCAATTATCGGTGCAATGATAGAGCGACTAATCGAAATCGTGCAGACGGCGAACGTCGATTTCGAAGCGGTGAAAAACTATATAGTGGAGGCTGTAAAGGCGCTCGACTGGAACGACCCGATAGCGTCGCTTAAAATAATGCTCACCAAAGACTGGTTTTTTGGCGTTTTAAACGGCAGCTTAAACCTAGTTTCCGCGGAA
>CANPBT010000021.1 GCA_947572415.1 uncultured Clostridia bacterium
CTTGAAAGTGCAACTCTTATAAAATTTTTGTTTTTTAATCCCTATGGGAATTGCGTATTTTTCCGAAGTCCTTTTATATTTTACTCGCCCGCAAACTGCGAGTTGTAAAGCCCTGCATAGAAGCCGTTCTTAGCGATAAGCTCGTCGTGGTTGCCCTGCTCGACGATATTTCCGTCGCGCATAACCAAAATCAAGTCCGCGTTCTTTATAGTAGAAAGTCTGTGCGCGATTACGAAGCTTGTTCTGCCTTCGGTGAGTTTATCCATAGCCGTCTGGATAATTTCTTCCGTACGTGTATCCACGTTGGAGGTCGCCTCGTCCAAAATGAGCAGCGGCGAGTTTTCCGCCATTGCGCGCGCAATTGTTATAAGCTGTTTCTGCCCGCCCGAAATATTCGTTTCGTTTTCGACGTAGAAATCAAGCCCGCCCGGCAAAGTGTTGATATAGTGCGCAACGCCCGCCTCCTTTAATATGCCTTTAAGATTTTCTTCGGAAACGTTTTGTTTTGAAAAGAGAATATTTTCACGCATGGTACCCTCGAACATCCAGGTATCCTGCAAGACCATACCGAAAATATCGTGTATTTCCTCGCGTGACATATCCTTTATCGAAACCCCGTCGATTGTTATATCGCCGCCTTCGAGTTCGTAAAAGCGCATTAAAAGATTTACAAGCGTTGTTTTCCCCGCGCCCGTGGGGCCGACTATAGCGACCTTCATACCCGCCTTTATTTTTGCCGAGAAGTCGGGGATAATTATTTTGTCGGGCGAGTACCCGAAGCGCACGTTCTTAAACTCGACGTCGCCCTTTATTTTATTGTCGGCAGTAAGAAGCTTGCGCCCCTTCCCGCTTTCGTCGGAAAGCTCGTTCTGTTCAAGGAAATCAAACACCCTTGCCGACGCGCCCGCCGCCATTTGCAAGCTCGAAGCAGCCTGCGCCAGCTGCGACATAGGGCTCTGGAAAAGGTTTACGTATACCATAAACGCCGTTATCGTGCCGAAAGTTACGCCAGAGTCGCCGTCGGATATCAGAAGTCCGCCGACGACGCACACCGCCGCATAGGCGAAATATGCGATAAAGTTCATAGCGGGCTGCATTACCCCGATAATCGACTGACCTCTGAAAACTCCGCGGCGCATTTTGTTATTGCTTACCTCGAAATCCTCCGACATTCTTTTACCCGCGTTAAAGGCTTTTATAACCGTGTGACCGGAATAATTTTCTTCAACTTTGCCGTTCAGGTCGCCGAGGTACTGCTGATTTTTCCTGAACTGAGGCATAGCGCATTTTGTAAGCACCATTAACATAACCAGCATTAAAGGTATCATCAAAAGCACGGTAAGCGCCATCTGCCACGCCGTTACGAACATTGCGATTATTACGCCGACAAGCATACACACCGAGGAAAGGAACATCGCCACCGCCTGATCCATCGACTGACCTATCGTGTCGACGTCGTTGGTGATTACCGAAAGCGTGTCGCCGTACTGGTGCGAATCGAAATATCCGAGCGGAACGCGGTTGATTTTATGCGAAATTTCACTGCGCAGTCCGCGCGTTAATTTCTGCGTAACCGTAGTCATTACGAAGTTCGCGACATAGTTGCAAAGCGCGTTACAGCCGTAAAAAACGACTAAAACTATCGCGAAATTCATTATCTTTTTCATATCGATATCGCGGGTGAAAGCGTGGTCGGCAATTTCGTCTGTAAGCTTCGAAAGCCACTGCGGCGCGTATACCGAAAGCACGGTCGAAACCGCGATAAACAGAAAAGTTACGATTATATGCGGAAAATACGGCTTCAACGCCTTGAAAAGGTGTTTGATGCTGCCTTTTCCGCCGTTACCCACAACAGGTTTTCCGTGCATCATAAGCCGAGCTCCTCCTTTGAAAGCTGCGAAAGCGCGATTTCGCGGTAAATATCGCAGGTGTTCAAAAGCTCCTTATGGGTGCCTATGCCTACGGCCTTACCGCTGTCGAGAACGATTATTTTATCCGCGTCCATAATAGTGCCTATCCTCTGCGCGACAATGAGCTTTGTCGCGCCGTCCGCCGCCGCTTTCAGGTTTTCGCGGACCTTTTTATCCGTCTTGTAGTCGAGCGCGGAGAATGAATCGTCGAAAATGAATATTTCGGGCTTAACCGCGACCGCGCGGGCGATTGAAAGCCTTTGCTTCTGCCCGCCAGACACGTTTTTACCGCCCTGCGAAATTGCCGAGTCGTAACCGTTTTCCATCTGAGAAACAAACTCGTCCGCTTCTGCGACCTTTGCCGCGAAAATTATTTCCTCGTCGGATAAATCGGGTACGCCGAACGCTATATTGCTTTTTACCGTGCCCGAAAACAGAACGCCCTTTTGCGGTACGTAGCCGATAAGCCTGCGCAGGGTGCTCTGCTTCAGATTTCTGACGTCGACGCCGTCTACGAGCACCTGCCCCTCCGTTGCGTCGAAAAAGCGCGGCACGAGGTTAATCAGCGTGGATTTGCCGCTGCCCGTCGAGCCGATAAACGCAACCGTTTCGCCCTTTTCCGCCTTGAAGCTTATATTCTGTATAACCTTTTCGTCCGAGTCGGAGTACTCGAACGACACGTCTTTAAACTCAACCGTGCCGACTTCGGTTAACGGCTGCTCGGTTTCGGGGTCGGCGACCGAAAACGGGGTTTCGAGCACCTCGTTTATACGCTTTGCGGATACCTGCGCGCGCGGAAACAAGACGAACATCATCATTACCATCATAAACGCCATAATTATCTGCGAAGCAAGCTGCATAAACGCCGCGACCGTGGCGTAGTCGGTTGTGCCCTTGTTAATAAGCGACGCGCCCAGCCAGTAAATGGCAAGCGATACGCCGTTCATAATCAGCATCATTACGGGCGACATAAGCGACATCATTCTGCCCGTAAACAGCTGGGTTTTTGTTATTGTTTCGTTCGCCTCTTCGAATTTACGCTGCTGGTAATCCTCTGCGTTGTACGCGCGGATAACCCTTATGCCCGTAAGATTTTCGCGGGATACGCCGTTTAATCTGTCGACGAGCTTTTGCATTATTTTGAATTTCGGCATTACGAATACCATTAAAAGCGCAAGGAAAGCCACCAAAAGAACAACGGCTACTATGGTCGCGACGGTGAGCTGGGTGCTTGCCGTCTGGATTTTGAGTATCGCCCACACCGCGGTTATCGGCGCGGCGACCGCCATACGCAGCATAAGTATGTTAGCCATTTGCACCTGCTGAACGTCGTTGGTGGTGCGGGTTATAAGCGACGGCGTAGAAAATTTGTCGCGTTCGGCAATAGAAAAGCCGTCCACCTTGTTGTAGACCTCCGTCCTTATCCTTGCCGAAAGGTTGGCGGAAACGAACGAAGCGATAAGTCCGACCAGCGTCTGCGCCACTCCACTGCCGCCGGCAACGAGCAGCATCATGCCGCCGTTATACCAGATGTCGCCCGTGGTTGCGAGCCCGAGGCTTACTTTGGTTATCGCAGTTATAATCTCTTTGGTGTAATCGACTAGCAACATCGTGCACCATACCTGCAATACCGTAAGCCCCAGAAGCACTGCAAGCAATACCCAGTCGACGGGTCGTAATTTTTTGTATAGTTTAATCATAAGCTTCCTTTTCCAAATTATTCCGAAAAATATATTACCATATATATAAACGCAGTGCAAACGTTATAATGTGAGTATATTTCAAAATTCATAAAACTTTCATTAAAAAAAGTAAGTGTGCATAATGCGTGAAAAACTACCCAAAATACTTTTGACGGAGGATAAATATGCAATTTGACGAAACCAAGACTTACAGAAATCTTGCAAGAAGTTTTGCGGGTGAAAGTCAAGCGGGAATGAGATATCAGCTGATTGCGCGTACGGCTACGCAGCAAGGCTACGTCACGCTTGCCGACACCGTTAAGGTGCTTGCAAAAAACGAAACGGTACACGCGAGAAGATTTTTCGAAGAGCTTACAAAGCGCGGCGAAAAGCTTGACAACATCGACCTCGACGCGGGCTATCCATTTCACAGCGGTGATTTGGGCGAATGCCTGAAATTTGCGGCGGACGACGAACATCAGGAACACGCCGTTATATATCCGGCTTTTGCGAAAGACGCCGAAGAAGAAGGATTTAAAGATGTAGCCGCATTATTCAAACTGATTGCTCAGGTTGAACAGCGGCACGAAATGATTTTCAAATATCTTCACGAAGCGTTCGACAAGGGCGTGCTTTTCAGTAACGAAGCGCCTATTTTGTATATTTGCAGCGAGTGCGGATATATGCACACTTCGACAAAAGCTTGGGACGTGTGCCCTTTATGCAAATCAAGCCAGGGTTACGTTGAATTGCATATTCCGTTTCAGAAGGAGAAAATATGAAAAAGACTAACGAAAACAAGCAGTCGCAGAACGTAAAGAACTGCGGCGGCAGCAAGAAGAACTGCGGGTCCAAGAACAGTGAAAAGAACACGAAAAACTGCAAATAATTTTAAAGACAGTTTTGACCCCAACGGAAGTTACACGGGTACGCCCGTAGACGGCGGAAAGCCCATACAGGACGTAGACGATTTATAAGCGTAACTTCAAAAAGGGCGGCGGACGATTATTTCGTCCGCCGCCTTACGTTTATATATTTTAAAACAGAGCCTCGACAAAATCTTCCGCAGAAAACGCTTCCAAATCGTCCAGCTTTTCGCCCGTGCCCACGAACGCCACGGGGATTTGAAGCTCGCTGCACAGCGATATGACGAAGCCGCCCTTTGCCGAGCTGTCGAGCTTTGTCAGAACAATCCCGTCGAGCTCGACCGCTTCGTCGAAAACCTCCGCCTGATTTATCGCGTTACCGCCCGTGGTCGCGTCGAGGATTAAAAGCTTGTAAAAGTGTGCGTCCGGGCACTCCCTTTCAACCACGCGCGACATCTTTTTAAGCTCCTCCATAAGGTTGGCTTTTACGTGCAGCCTGCCGGCAGTGTCGACGATAACAACGTCCGTGCCCTTAGCCTTTGCGGAAGTCAGCGCGTCGAATACGACCGCGGAAGGGTCGCTGCCCTCTTCGTGCTTGACTATGCGCACCTTCGCCCTGTCCGCCCAGACCGTAAGCTGGTCGGCGGCAGCCGCGCGGAATGTATCCGCCGCCGCAACCGTAACAGATTTACGTTTGCTTAAAAAATAGTTCGCGAGCTTGCCGACGGTGGTCGTTTTACCGACGCCGTTTACACCGACGAGCATTATAACGGCGGGATACTCTATTTCAAGCTCCTCCGCTTCCGTGAGTTTTTCTTCGAGTATGTCTTTTAAAAGATCGATTACGAACTCTTTGTCTTTAAGCTTATCTTTCTTTGCTTCCGCGCGGAGCTCCTCCACCACTTCTTCCGCGGTGGTTACGGAAATATCCGCGCCTATTAAAATTTCTTCGAGCTCGTCGTAAAATTCGTCGCCGAGCTTATTTTTCGAAAACAGATTCGACAGCGCGCCCGCAAGACCTTCCCTCGTCTTTTTAAGCGCGTTTTTTATTTTTGAAAAAATTCCCATAATATTTCACCTTATTGCGGCTTCCCCTTTGGGGAAGCTCCGCGCAGTTCGCGTAGCGGTGATGAGGTTACCTCATTCGTCTTATTCTCGCTTTGCTGCGAATAAGCCACCTTTCCCGAAGGGGAAGGCGATATTTAAGAAACCGTATCGCCGCCGAGCTTCGACTCTACTTCGGACAGCTTGACGGATACTATCTTAGAAACGCCTTTTTCCTCCATGGTTACGCCGAAAAGGATATCAGCGTTTTCCATGGTGGGCTTTCTGTGCGTTATGACGATAAACTGCGTGTTCGAAGCGAATTTTTTAAGATACTTAGCGTATCTTGCGACGTTCGCTTCGTCGAGCGCGGCTTCGATTTCGTCGAGCACGCAGAAAGGCATGGGGCGCATACCTATAATCGCAAACAGTATCGCGATAGCCGTAAGCGCGCGTTCGCCGCCCGACAAAAGCGAAATTTTGGTAAGCTTTTTACCCGGAGGGCAGGCTATTATTTCAACGCCCGCGTTTAAAGGGTCGTCGCAATCGGTGTAGTCGAGCTGCAGCTCGGCTTTGCCGCCCCCGAACAATTCCTTGAAGGTGTGCTTGAAATTTTCGTTTATGGTATTGAAGCCCTCGTCGAAAATTTTAAGCATTTCCGCGCGGATATCGTCGAGCGCGGTAGTAAGGTCGGCAATCGCCTTTTCGAGGTCTTCCTTTTCCGCGGTCATCTTTTCGTAGCGGGAGGACAGCTCGTCGTACTCCTCTACCGCGTTGTGGTTTACGGGGCCTAAAACGGTTATCGACCTTTTCAGGTTTGCAATCGTCTGACCCGCCGCGGAGGGGTCGTAACCCTCTTCCTTGAATTTGAGGCAGCCCTCGTAATCCTCGCCGTACTCCTCGGCGATACGCGTTTGTAGGTATTCGAGGTCGCTGTCGATTTTCTGCATAGCAAGCGCAAGCATGCTCTGCTGCTTAGACAGCTCCTCCTTTTCCTTGTATGCGGCAAGTCTTTCGCTGTCGTACTGCATTACGCGTTTGTTCAGCTCTTCCTTTCTTTCTCGAACCTCCGCGACCTGTCTGTTGAGGTCGGCAACGACTTCCTGCTCTTCCTTTGAAAGCGCCGCCTGCTGCGCCTGACGCGTAAACGCCTGCATTTCCTCTTCTATTTCGGGGATACTCGCCTTTGTCTTTTCAAGGCGAACAGAAAGACTGTCACGCTCTACGGCAAGGCGCTTTATGTTTTCCGCGCCGGATTTAAGCGCGCTTTCCAAAGACGCGATTTCAACGAGAAGCGCGTTAAGCCCGTCCGTCTTTTCCGAACGTTTTTCGTTAAGCTTATCGAATTCCGCGCTCATATCGTCGATTGCGGAGGACGCCTTGTCCGACTGCTCGGACAAATCGCTCGCGCCCTTGCTGACGCCCGAATATTCGCTGTCCAGCCCCGCAAGCCTGTCTTCGAGCGCTTTAAGCGACTGACCGTATGCCGAATATTCGCTTTCAGCACCCGTAACGCTCTGTAACAGCGACGACTGCTTTTCCGTAACGGCGGCAAGCTCGAGCCTTGCGTCCTGCAAGCGCTTCAATAAATTCTGTTGTTCTATACCGACCTTTATTTTTTCCGCGTCCAGCTCCTTTCTTTTGGAGTCCGCGCGGCTTAAAAAGGTTTTTTTGCTCTGAATATTGTCCTCGATTTCCTTGATACGGCGCTCGTTTGCAAGCAGATTGCCCGCAATTTCCCGACGGGAGCCGCCCGTCATCGAACCCGTCGTCGAAATAACGTCGCCGTCGAGCGTTACTATTTTGAATGCGCGGGGGTATCTGCGCGCTATCTGCGTAGCGTTCTGGATATTGTCCACTACGAGAGTATTACCCAAAAGGTTATGTATAACGTTTTCGAACTTTTTATCGAACCTGACGAGGTTTATCGCAAAGCCTATTGCGCCGTGGTCGCGCACTGCCGATTTAATCTGGTCGTTTTCGAGCCTGGGGCGCAGCGCCTCGACGGGCAGAAACGTGACCTGACCCGAGCGGGTGCGTTTGAGGTATTCAATAAGATACCTCGCGTCGTCGCGCGTGCGGGTGATAACGTTCTGCATAGCGCCGCCGAAAGCAGTTTCGATTGCGACTTCGTACTCGCTGTCGCACCTGACGAGGTCGGCAATAAGCCCCTCGATTTTTTCCGACAGAACCAAATCGTTCCTCGCGTCGGACAAAAGCTTTTTGACCGAGTACACGTACCCGTCGAACCTGTCGCGCAGTGCGCGGTAAGTTGTTAAGCTGTCGTTTAAGCTTGCAATCTGAGCCTGCGTGTCGTACGTCTGTTTTATCAGCGACTGGATTTTTTCTTCAGCTTCGCGAGTTTTCGCTTCGGCTTTTTCCAAAAGCTCGTTTTCGTTGCCCAGAAAGCCGTTCAAAAGTTTGCCGCGCTCTATACATACGTCGTATTCGCCGCGCAAACCGTCGCGGCGGGCATGGATTTTATCCATTTCCGCGCGGATTTCCGAAAGCCTTTCTTTCAGCAGCTCCTTCTGCGCCGACAGCGAGCCCATATTCTGGCGCATGTCAGATAAGTCCTTGAACGTATCGAGAACTTTTTTGCGGTGCTCGCCCGTCATAAATTCGTAGTCGGCTATCTTTTTTGAAAGCTCCTCTATTTCCGCGCGCAGCGCATCGGTGTTTTCACGCAACGCGTTAATTCTGTCGTTGTTTTTGCCCGCGTACGATTCGCTTCTTCTTATCTCTCTGTCGATATCGTCGATACGCTTTGTCGAAAAAGCTATATCCTCCTGCGCGGAAGCAAGCTTGGCTTTGACCGAGCGCGCCTTTTCGGTGTACAGCTTCGACTCGCCGCTTCTGTGCTCTATACCCACTTCGTAGCGACGGAGCCTCTCGTTCAAATCCTGCAAATCACGGTCGGCGGCGGCGATTTCGTCGCGGCGGGTCTGGTATTCCGCAAGCAATTTATCGGAAAGCTCGGTAACCTCGGCGATGCGTTTTGCTATTGCGAAAGCTTTGGTGTTAAGCTCCTCCTTTTCGCCCTCCGCGCTGTCGTGACGGTATATGTACAAATTCATTTCGTGGTGACGGAGCTGACCGTACAGCTCCCTGTACTTCAACGCGTTTTCCGACGCCTTTTTCAAGGGACCTATCTGCCTTTCGACCTCCTGCATGCGCTGAGCGAATACGTAGAGGTTGTCCTTAGAGGCGTTGAGCTTCCTTTCGGCTTCCGCCTTCCTGTCCTTGAAAACGACGATACCCGTCGCTTCCTCGAAAATCGAACGCCTGTCCTCGGGCTTGGCGTTCATTATCTGCTCGATACGTCCCTGACCGATAATCGAATAGCCCTCTTTCGCCGCGCCCGCGCCGTGTAAAAGCCCCGTCAATATCTTCATACGCGAAGGCTGTTTGTTCAAAAGATATTCGCTGTCGCCGCTTCTGTACAGACGACGGGTCATTTCAACCTCGTCGCAGTCGATATCGAATATTCGTTTCGTGTTGTCGAAAGTCAGCGTAACCTCGCAAAACGACATCTGGCGACGCGCTTCCGTACCACCGAATATAACGTCCATCATCTGCGAGCCGCGCATCATCTTTGCGGACTGCTCGCCGAGAACCCAACGGATTGAGTCCGCTACGTTAGACTTGCCGCAACCGTTAGGCCCGACTATACACGTTACGCCCTCGCCGAGCGGGATAATCGTTTTATCGGCAAAAGATTTAAAACCGACAAGTTGTATTTGTTTGAATGCACCCATACTCCATCCCTATTACAGTCTTCCGCTTGTGGGAAGCTCCGTGTAGCTTGCGAAACGGTGATGAGGCAACCTCATCCGTCTTATTCTCGCTATACTACGAATAAGCCACCTTCCCCGAAAGAGAAGGCTAAATATTTTTATTATAATACTTCACGGCGGATTTTGCCGCAAGCTGCTCCGCGTCGGTTTTGCGGTCGGCTTCGCCGTAGAACGTCTTTGAAAAAACTTTTAATTTAACTTTAAACCTATGCCTTTGCGGCGTGCCGATATCTTCGCACTCGTATTCGGGAAGAATTTCGCCGTCGCCTTGCAGAATTTCCTGTAATTCGCCTTTGAAATTTATGACCGTATTCGCGTCGCTGAAATCTATGGTCGACAACACTAAATTCTTCGCCGCATCCATACCTCCGTCGAGATAGACGGCGGCGACCAGCGCTTCGTATGCGGAAGGTATCGCCTTCTTATTGTTAATATCGTTTTTGCCGCGTATCAGCAATTTATCGAGCCCAAGCCTTTCGGATACGGGCGCAAGCGCGTTGTCCGACACAAGGTTTTTGCGCCGCTCGGTAAGCGTGCCCTCGTTTCCTCCCTCCGAAAATATTTTTTCCGAAACGATAAATTCGAGTAACGCGTCGCCGAAAAACTCCAGAAGCTGATTGTTGTCGTCGGAAGCCGAAGCGAGGGTCAAAGCGCGTTTTAACAATTTTTTATCTTTAAACGTATAACCTATCGCGCTTTCGACCTTTTCAAGCTTCATCTGAATTCACCGTAAACTGGTCGAGGTCGGCGTCGTTTAAAAGCTCTTCGACGGCGGGCACAAGTCTGCCGCGGTAAATACCCGCCGCATTTTTTATTGCGTTTGCTATGGTTACGGGTTTGGACGAACCGTGACTTTTAATAACGGGTTTTTTAAGCCCTAACAAAAGCGCGCCGCCCGCTTTATCGAAATCCAGCTGACCGCGCATACGCCCTATTGCCTTGCGCGCGAAAAGATAACCTATCTTGGAGGAAAGCGACGAGGTAAATTCCTTTTTCATTACGCCTAAAACGAGCTTCCCGCAGCCCTCCATTGCTTTAAGCGCAATGTTGCCCGAAAAGCCGTCGGAAACGACTACGTCGCAATCGCCAAGCATTATGTCGCGCCCCTCGACGTTGCCGATAAAATCTATGCCGTGCATTTTAGACATGTAACCGAAAGTTTCCTGGCGGAGCGGGTCGCCCTTATGCTCCTCCGTGCCGTTGTTCAAAAGCCCGACCTTGGGTTTTTTTATCCCAAAGCCCGCCTTTGCGTAAGCGGTGCCCATAAGCGCGAACTGGCAGAGCATGACGGGCTTGCACTCCGCATTAGCTCCGCAGTCGACCAACAGCGTGACTCCTCCGCGCGAATTTGGAATAGCGGGGCAGAGCGCGGGGCGCTTTATACCCCTTATTCTGCCTAAAATGAGCTGCCCGCCGACAATTGTCGCGCCCGTCGAGCCCGCCGTGACCAGCGCGCAGATATCGTCCTGCTTTTTAAGCATCCAGTAAGCCGCGATAAGCGACGACTGCTTGCGTTTAATCGCTTCTGTCGGGATATCGTTCATACCGATAACGTCGGGGCAATCGATAATTTCCATACGGGTTTTGTCGTACTTGTATTTGTCGAGTTCCGCCTGAACCTCCGCCTGTCTGCCCGTTAAAATAATATAAAGCTCTTTATCGTTTTCGAGCGCGGCTACCGCGCCGGCAACCGTTGCGTAAGGCGCGTTGTCACCGCCCATAGCGTCAACTAAAATTTTAATCATATAAACTCCTTAAAAGCTATTGTTTATTATACCATATAAGTTTAAAAAACACAATTAAAAAGGATAATATTTTCCGATATTGTCGCCCCGTCGCCCACGCAAGCTCTGCTTGTTTTTAACAAGCCCGCGCGTTATATAGAACGCGCGGGCTTTACTTCTGTTTATTGCGCCTGTTCGGGCGGCTCTTCCTCAGGCGCGTCGAGCTCGACGCGTTTTACGGGAGCATATTTGTCGTGGCGGAAAAGCTTGGTCGTCTTTACACCGTTTCTGGTAACGGTAAGATAACCCTCGCTGATAACCCCGTCCTTGCCGTCGGCAATTAACGAACTGTCGCTCGTCTTTTCGACGGGCGCGGCTATGTTGCCCGTAACCACCGACGAAAAGTCGTACTGCGCCCCGTCGCCCCTGCCGTAAATAAAAAACGAAACGCTGTTTTGCTTTGTCGTTGCGCGGATATACAGCTTATGCCCAGTATTGTTTTTAAACTTCAAATCGTAATAATCCCCGCTCACCATTGCGTCGAACGACGGCGGAACGTAACCCACCGCCAGAGAATGGGCGTGAAACTCCGTCATGGTGCAACCGGCAAGCAGCGCGGCGTTGAAAAGCGTTGTACTGACCTGACACACGCCTCCGCCCACGCCCTGAACGAATTTACCGTTTTCGATTATCTTCGCGGTACGGAAACCGCGCTCCCCGGTGCGCGGCCCGACGACTCCGTTAAACGAAAAACTCTGCCCGTTCTCTATAACGGTACCGTTGATTTTCTGCGCTGCAAGCGCGATATTGTGGCGGCGGTCGGCATTCGCCCCGTCGAAAAATGTGGTAAACGAGCTTATTATGCGCGTATCGTATTTCACCGTAAGCAAACTTTTCTTACGGGCGACTTTTTTAAACGAAAGGCTCACTTCATCGAACCCGCCGGAAAGCGAAGCGCGGATATCCTCAGCAAGCTTTTTTTCGTCGGCGTAAACTCCGTCGTTGCCCTCCACGTACGTAAACGCTTCGCCCTCGGTATTGAAGATTGCAAACGGCTCGACAAGCGACGTGCTTTCGTTTTTGCAGATGCTTTGCATTATTTCGTCGATACCGTTCAAGTAAAAGCTTACCTCCGCGAAATATTCGCCCGATTTGGTTACGCCCTTTAAAAGCTTTTGCACGTTATCCTTAAAGTATATTTCCGGATAAGCAAAAGTATAGTCGTTTTTGCCGCCCGTTACCGTAAGGCGCTTTTCTTTCAAGCCGCTTATAATATCCCCTCGGATAAGCTGCGCCGCCTCCGTACGCGTTTTGCCGCCAACCTCAACTCCGTTGACCGTTACGTTTTTAGGTAGTCTGCCGAAAAACGCGCAGCCCAAAATAATAAAGCCCGCCGAAACGGCGAGCATGGTTATAAGTAAATTCAGTCTTAATAATATCTTTTTCAAATTTTAAGTTTTTCCGCAAGCTTATCGTCTGTGTAAAATACGGGCGTGCCTATCTTTCTGCCTCTTCCTAAGATATGTGTATCCGAACCGCCGGTTACAACCAGATTCAAAGTTTTTGCAAGCTCCTTATAATATGCCGTTTCGGTTACAGTATGTGTAGAATAAACGGCTTCTATGCCCGAAAGCCCGCAGCTTTCAAGCCTTTTTATAAGCGCAAGCAAATCGGCGGCGGGCATATCTATCCTGCCGGGGTGAGCGACGCTCGTTATTCCGCCCGCCGCCGAAATAACCTCTATTACCTTTTCGGGCGAAGGGCGGCCTATACGCGAATATCCGCATTTCCCGAAAGCGAGATATTCGTCGTAAAAGCGGTTCGCGTTTTTATTGCAGTAGCCTTTCGCCGCGCAGGCGCGGGCTATATGCATAGTGTGCATGGGAGATTGCGGATTTTTGCGGTAAGGCATAACCTCATCCATGCTTATCCTCACGTCGTTTTTGTTCAAAAAATAAAGCGTTTGCTCGGCGCGGCGGAAAGAGGCTTCGAACAACTGCCCGTAAAAGGACTTGAAATCGGGGTGATTCCTGTCGAAGCCGTAGCCGAGAGTATGAAATTTTACGTCGCCCGCGTAAGCCGAAACCTCTATACCGACAACCGTTCGAATACCGTATTTCGCGCACTCAGTAGCCGCTTCGTCATAGGCAAACGAACAGTCGTGGTCGGTAAGCGCGATAAGCTGCACCCCGTTTTTGTACGCTTCGGCAACCGCCTGCGCGGGTGAAATAAGTCCGTCAGAATTGTAGGTATGCACGTGTAAATCCGCGCGTAAGTTTTGCATAATGGTCACCTTTGAAGTTTTACTGTTTTACCTTTCCGCCCTCTATCTTTATTTTAGTTACTTCCTTGCCGTACAATACCCTTTCGGCGTGGGTGCACGTAAGTATGGTCTGCAACCCGTCCGTCCGGGCGACGAGCTTTTTGCGGCGTGGCAAATCCAGCTCGCTCATAACGTCGTCTAAAATCAGTACGGGATATTCGCCGGACATTTTCCTGAAAATTTCCACTTCGGCAAGCTTTATCGACAACGCCGCCGTACGGGTCTGCCCCTGCGAGGCGAAATTTTTCGCGTCGGTTCCGTCGATAATTATATCGAGGTCGTCGCGGTGCGGGCCCGAGGCTGTAAAACCCAGTCTGATATCTCTTTCGTAATTTGCCGACAGTTCGTCGAAAAGTCTTGCTGAAAGCTGTTTTTCATCGCCCTTATACTTCTTTTCTGGCGATATGTCAAGCTTTTCCGCGCCGTCCGTAAGCTCCGCGTGTATTTCACCGGCAACGGGCGAAAGCATAGAGGCGAACTCCGCGCGCTTGCACGCTACGACCGCGGCGTATTTGCAGAGCTGTTCGTCCCAAACGGGCAATGTGTCCATAACCATGGAAATATCGCGGTTTTTCAAAAGGTTGTTGCGCTGCTCCAAAATCTTGTTGTAGCGCGACAGCGCGACAAAATAGGGCTTGGAAAGCTGGGATATGGACACGTTTAAAAATCTTCTTCTTTCGTCGGGGCCGTCCTGAATCAGCCTCAACTCGTGCGGGGAAAAGAACACGCTGAAAATATTGCCGAGGATATCTGCGTTGCGCGTAATTTTATTGCCGTTCAGGCGCACCTCGCGGCCGCTTTCGGTAATGCGCGCTTCGAGCGTGACCGAGCCGTACATTCCCTCCGCCTCCGCGCTTATTTCCGCGAAATCGCAGCCGTGGCGTATTAGCTGTTTATCGCGGCGGCAACGGGGCGACGAACCCGTACAGAGATAAAACACCGCCTCAGCGCAATTTGTTTTTCCCTGCGCGTTTCTGCCGAAAATCACGTTGAGCCCGCCGCCGAAAGTTATGCTTTCGTCCTCGTAATTTCTGAAATTTTTTAACTTTAAATTTTTTATGCGCATTTGTCTTTAAAAATACTTTATTTTAATTGCGAATTGTATTATAATTATAACAAAATTTTTGTAAAATTCAAAGGATTATCGACGTAATTATGGCAGAAAAGGGGAATTTCGATTTTTTATACGACCCGATCAAGCAAAAAATGCAGGAGCTCGTGTCGCATATCAACTACACGACTTATATTGAGAAGTTGGTACCCGTCGACGTGGACGGGAGGTTTATCGTGCTTGAAACCCCTACTGAAAGCTTTGCAAAATACATTACGGGCACGCTTGCCGAAAAAATGCGCGAAGCCATAATCAAAGCGGACGTCGGACTTACCGATTTCAGGCTCAAAGTCGAGGGTAGCGACAATTACGCCTATAACGCACCCGACGACGGCGGATACAATCCCCCCTCGAACCTCGACAAAAAATACACCTTTGAAAACTTTGTCGTCGGCAAAAACAACGAGTTTGTGCACGCAGCCGCGCTTTCGGTCGCGAACGACCCCGCAGGCACGTACAACCCGCTGTTCATTTACGGCGGCACGGGGCTCGGCAAAACTCATTTAATTCAGGCGATTGCAAACAAAATCGTTTCCGAAAAGCCCAACCTCAGAGTAATATACGTAACCTGCGAGCAATTCGTGAACGAGATAATCGACACGATGTTCACGGGGCGCGGCCCCGACGCGCGCGACAAGGGCAAAATACTGAGGCATTACTACCGCAACGCCGACGTGCTTATTATCGACGACATACAGTTTATCGAAAACAAAAAGGCGGTTCAGGAAGAATTTTTCCATACCTTTAACGAGCTTGTTTCCAAGGGCAAACAGATAGTCATTTCTTCCGACCACCCGCCCAAAGAGCTTACCGCGCTTGAAGAAAGGCTGAGGACGAGGTTTTCGGGCGGGCTGCTGTTCGATATACTCCCCCCCAACTTCGAAACCAAAATCGCGATTTTGAAGCGCAAGGCGTTTGAAAAGAAGTGCCACGTGCCCGACGACGTTCTGACCTTCCTCGCGCAGGACTCGGGCGACGACGTAAGGACGCTCGAAGGGCGGCTCACGAAGGTGATTTTTTCATCGAAGCTGCACGAGGAGCCCATCACAGTCGCGCTTGCGAGAAGCGCTTTGAACGAAGCCGTTTCAGAGCCGGGCAAGGAAGAAATTACGCCCGAAAGCGTTATCGCCGCGGTTACGGCCTTTTACAGACTTTCTAAAAACGACCTTGCGGGCAAGAGCAAGAAAAAAGAAATTGTTATCCCCAGACAAATCTGCTGTTATTTAATGTGCGAACTACTTTCTTTGCCGCTTATATCGATAGGCAAAGTTTTGGGCGGGCGCGACCACACCACTATTCTTTATTCCCGCGATAAGGTTGACGAAATGTGCCGCGTAAACGACAAGATTGCAAAAGACGTTGACGACATAAAAAACATAATACTCAAAAAATAGAATTATGCGCGGACAAATTTTTTTGCCCGCGCAGATTATTATAAAGAAATCGTTTATATGAAAACTTTTATTGAAGGTAATTACGATATAGTCGTTATAGGCGCGGGGCACGCCGGCTGCGAAGCCGCGCTCGCCGGGGCGCGTATGGGGCTTAAAACGGCAATGCTGACGCTCAATCTGGACAGTATTGCCTTTATGGCGTGCAACCCCTCTATCGGCGGCACCGGCAAAGGTCACCTTGTGCGGGAAATAGACGCGCTCGGCGGCGAAATGGGCGTAAACGCCGACAAGACCGCGATACAGATGCGTATGCTCAACGAGGGCAAGGGCGAAGCCGTGCGGTCGCTCAGATGCCAGTGCGACAAAAACGCATACCACCGCGAAATGAAACGCACGCTCGAAAACACCGATAATCTGCGCATAATTCAGGGCGAAGCGGCGGAAATACTGACCACCTCATCCGTCGACGCCTTAAACGGCGGCGACACTTTCCCCAAAGGGGAAGGTCGCAATAAGGTTTGCGGGGTTATGACGACTTACGGCGGTATTCTCGAAGCAAAAGCCGTGATTATCGCAACGGGCGTATATCTTAACGCGGAAATCGTTACCGGAGATTTGCGCCAAAGGAGCGGGCCCGGCGGTTTTGCGCCCGCAACCGCACTGACCGAAAACCTTATAAAGCTCGGATTTAACGTGAGGAGGTTCAAGACGGGCACCCCCGCCCGCCTCGACAGCCGCACGGTAAGCTTTGAAAAGTGCGCCGTGCAGGACGGCGAGGACAAATTGCCCGCGTTTTCTTTCCTCAACGCAAAACCCGCCGATAACGTGCGCCCCTGCCACCTTACTTATACAAACAAACTTACTCACGAAATAATTTTAAACAACCTCGACCGCTCCCCTCTCTACAACGGCGACATAAAATCGACGGGGCCGAGATACTGCCCGTCGATAGAAACAAAAGTGGTCAGGTTTAAGGATAAGGAGCGGCATCAGATATTCCTCGAACCCGAAGGGCTCGACACCAACGAAATTTACGTTCAGGGAATGTCCTCCTCCATGCCCCACGATATTCAGCGGGATATGTACCGCTCTGTGGAGGGGCTTGAAAACTGCGAAATTATGCGTTACGCCTACGCAATAGAATACGACTGTATCGATTCGCTCGATATCTATCCCACGCTCGAATTCAAAAAGGTTAAAGGGCTGTATACGGCGGGGCAGATAAACGGGACTTCGGGCTACGAGGAGGCAGCCGCGCAGGGGCTTGTCGCAGGGATTAACGCCGCGTTTGAAATTACGGGCAGGCCGCCGCTTACTATCGGCAGAGACGAGGCGTATATAGGCGTTATGCTTGACGATTTGACTACCAAGGGTACCGAGGAGCCGTACCGCATAATGACCTCGCGCGCGGAATACCGCATTGCGCTGAGGCAGGACAACGCCGACTTCCGCCTTACGCCGAAAATCGCAGATACGCCGCTTTTCGGCGAGGCGCGGAAAAATGCTTTCGAGCGCCGTAAACGCGAATACACCGACTGTCTGACGATTTTAGACGGGCGTGCGGAAAAGGACAAAGTGAAAAGCTTTATGTCCGAAAATTCGGTTGCGGGCGAAAGCGGCGGCATAACGTACGCCGACCTGATAAGGCGCGGCGCGCCGCTTTGCGAAATTTGCGAGTACTTCGGGATACTTAGCGATATTCCCGACGAAATTAAGCGTAGCGCGGAAGCCTCAATAAAATACGCGGGGTACCTGAAAAAGAACGCCGAACAGATTGAAAAGGCGAAAAAGCTTGAAAAAAAGGCTATACCCGCCGATATCGATTACGACGAAATAAAGGGGTTGCGGCTGGAAGCGCGCGAGCAGCTTAAACGCGTGCGCCCCCTCACAATCGGGCAGGCGGAACGCATTTACGGCGTAAACCCCGCCGACGTAACCGTTCTGATTGTCTGGCTTGCGACTAAAAAATAAACACATAAAAACAACCGAGCGGTTCTTAACCGCTCGGTTGTTTTTATTTAAATTACAATTGGTACTTGCTCACCAGGTTGTAAAATTTTAACAACTTTACAATACATACATTCCACCGAAGTTAAAACAGCATTTACATTATAATTTCCATCATAAATATTGTTTACACTATTATTCTTTGTAATACGTCTCCAAACATGTTTGCTTGTCAAACTTTTTCCACAATCACAAGTACCCATATGATATTCTGTGTTAATTTTTTTATAATGATAATGGTGAGATTCAGTTACGCTTTCACCACAAATGCAATAAGCAATGTGCGTATCGCCTAAATTTGCATATTCAAAAGAATAATCGTGACGATGATAAAATTTAACTGATGTTGCCGACCCGCCATAAGAATTAGTATATGGGCATTGGTCGCTCATAATTTACTTTATCCTTCTGTTTTTTCCTGTTCTAATTTGGTTACCAAATCGATTAACGCTTCGTAATCGACTGCACCGACTTCGGTTATATACTGATTATCTTTATAACTGCAATGTGATTTACCGTCCGCCGAAACGAGCATATCCGCCGTTTCGCCCGACAAGTAATAAAAACATACGCTCACGCCGTTAAATACATAACTGTCTTCTTCCGACAAATCCTCGATAGAAGTGTACTCTACACCGTCAAAAATTGAACAGAGTGCTTCAAAATCGTCCGCTTCGTTTATAAACAGTATAGTACTGTAATATAATGCCCTCATCATCTGCGCATTTACAGGTTTACCGATTTTTTTGCCGTCAAGCCGTACTCCTCCGCAGCCCGAAACCCCGAGTGCAAAGAACACCGCCATTATTGAGCACGCGCATAATTTTAAAATTCTATTCATAAAATTTTCCTTTTAATGACATTATATTCTCAAATATTCATTTTGTCAATAAAAAATTAATAATTATGCAAAAAATATTCCCCATACCGCGGTACGGGGAATGCGTTATTTGTCTTTGAGATTTTCGAAAATATCCGCGGCGGAAAGCTCGTGAGATTTTATGAGCCCGTAATACGGGTCGGATGAAAAATCGCGCCGTTTATCGTACGTGCCGCCCAAGCTTTCTATTGCAAGCAAAAGCTCTTTATACTCAATAAAGGAAATTCCCTCCTCGTCGATTTTATCCAGAAGATAGGGAAGCGCGCGTTCGTCGCCGTAGGCGGCAAGATAACCCGCGCATACGGGCACGTTGTCGATATCGCACCTGAACTCCTTTACGAGTATATCGAAAATTTTATCCGAACGGATTACCGAGCGAGACATAATTTCGAGCATATATTCTTTTTCGACGCCACGCCCGTAATAATTAACCGCTTTATCCGAAACAAGGTCGGCTTTTTCCTTTAAAAGGTCGGCAAGCCTGCTTTTCAAGTCGACGTCGGTTTTGTCGGAAACAAGCATTTCGAGATACTTATCGAGGACTCTTTCATCGCTTCCGATTAAGTTGACGGCGCACTCCTTTTCACTGTCGCTGCCGTCGAGCAAGTGTGCGACAAGCCCGAAAGCGTTTCTGTTTTCCAGCTCGGAATAGAGGAACTCGGATACGGGCACCTGTTTTTTCAGGTGCGTTGTCAACGCCGCGACAAGCTGCTCGTCGGAAAGCTTTTTATAAAAACCTTTGGGACTGTCGCCGACGGATTTTATGAACGTATCGCCGAAACGGCGGTACATTTTCGGTATTACGTCCTCCCATTCGCTTTCCGTATATTTATCGGGGTTTTTACCGATAAACTCGCTCAGCTTCGCGTCGAACATTCCGTCGAAATCATACAGCTTCATAATTCACCTAAAATTTTAGCTATTTTTTTATCGTCCGCTTCGAAAAACACGGCAAGCTGTTTACGCTTCACGTTCGGCTCCTTTACGCCGGCTCTGTAAAAAATTGCAGCCATAAGCGCGTCTTTATCGGTAGCGTAAGAAAGCCTGTCCGCCGCTTCTAGCTCGAGGTACAGCTTTTCCGCCGTCGCGGCGAATTTTTCGCCCAAATCTTCGTCGATTATGCCGAAATGCGCGGTTAGCCGAGAATAGGCGTAGACGAAATTTTTGCGCTTGTTTCTGCCGACTTCTATACGGCGGAAGTCTATACGCTTATACAAATCGCATATAACTACACCGAAAGAGTTATCCTCGTTGCGCTCGCCTATGAACGAAAGCACGCTGACTTTTAAGGAATCGGGCAAAAACGCGTTCAAAAGCACGTTTTCAACTATTCCGTCAAGCCTTGCAATTGCTGCGCACTGAGCGCCCAGAAGCCGAATTTCATCGTTGTTCGAACCGTTACCCGTATCGAAACACCAGAGTATGCAATCGGAAATGTCCACGACGGAAAAGGCCTTTGCCGCCTGCGCTTCGCTCAGCTTGGAAAATGCGGAAAGTATTTTAAGCGTGCTTTCCGCCTCCTCGTGCGGCAGACGGTAAAAATAGCTCAGCTCTTCGGTTTTGCCGCTCTCGGCAAGCTCGCGGGCGTGCGCATAATGATATTTTGCCGTAACCGCGTCGGGCGAGATTGTCAGAAGCTTATCGAACGCAGCGAAGCACTCCTCCGTTTTTCCGCTGTTGAATGCGGAAACCGCCTTGAAAAACAGCAACGTCACGTCGTAAGAAAGTTCGTTTTCGAGCTTGCAGAAAAGCTCGTACGCCTCGGCGTGAAGCTTGTTTTCGCAACATACGGTGGCTATCTTATACACGTCATCGGGGTTTTTGCACTTTATTTCAAGAAGTCTGCGCGCAAGCTCGCGGCTTTCTTCGATGCGCTTCTGCTCCGTGCGCACCGCTGCGAGTATCGTAAGCGCCTGCACGTTTTCGGGGTCTTTTTCGAGCACGGAAACACACTCCGACTCGGCCTCGTCGTTCTTGTCGCAGATTATGTTGCACATCGCAATATAATTTCTTGCGGATAGATACGAGGAATTGCCCTCGTCCACGTTTTCGAAATCCTCAATCGCTTCGTCGTATTTGCCCTGACGCATATTGTCGATACCGCTTTGAATTACCGACGAAAAGTCGGCGATACGCGGAGGATACACGAATTTTAAAGGGTTGGGCGTGCGGTTCAGAAAGGTTTTCATTATCTCGCCGCGCAGCTCTGCGTCGAGGTCGTCCGACTCCATTAAAAGCTTGTTATAATAATATGCGGAAATATGTTCGTTATTAAGGCTCATATACGCCAATGCCAGCCCTTCGTACGCCTCGGCATAGTCCTCGACAGAAGTGCAATCGAGATACTTAAACCAGTTGTTCACGCACTTTTCGTACTGCCCGATATCGTCGAAGATTTCCGCGTAAAGCATAAAGCAATCTTCGTCGTTGCAATTGAGTTCGGCGTTTTTGTTGAGCATTTTGAGCGCGCCTATATAGTTGTGTTCGTCAACGAGGTCGGCGGCGATTGCTACGAGCCTGTCGCTGCCGAAATCGATTTTAACCGTCTTTTTCATATATTACCCGAAAAGTTTATCCACGTCCGCGCGGGTAAATTCGTAATCGGTATTGCAATAATGGCAATGCACCTTAACCGCGCCCTCTTCCTCTATAATTTTATAAAGCTCGTTTTTGCCCACGGGCATAATTACACCCTCTATTTTTTTGCGCGAACAATTGCACTTATATTCGGGAAAAGTGAGATAAATTTGCCCATCTTTTATTTCGTTTTCGAAAAATTCGTCGATTATCCCGTCTGCGCCGTATTTTTCGACGACGTCGGCTGCTTTCACGAAAGCCTGCATTCGCTCTTCGGCGCGATCCATAATTTCCTGTGTATATCCCGGCATAAGCTGCATCACTACGCCGCCCGCCGCAACGCACTTGCCGCCCAACATTTTTACGCCTATGGCTACAGCCGTGGGTATCTGCTCGCTCTTGTCGAAATACTGCATTAAATTGCGAGAAACGTCGTTGCCTACCAGCTCGCACGTGCCCACGAACGGGCGGAAAAACCCGTCCTCTTTTATTACCGTGAGGTAACCGCCGTTAAGCTTGCCGTTGCACGACCCGTCGATATGGCCGCGAATGTGCCCGTTGATATCGCCCGAAACGCTTGCCGTGCCCGCGTCGCCATCGGCCTTGACCGTGAGCGAAACCGCGCCCCTTTCGTTTTTAAGGCAACCCGCCATATATGCGCATGCGGTCAGCAGTCCGCCGAGCGTGTTTGCCGAACCCTCGTTTAAATTGTGTACTTTTATTGCGGCGTTTACAAGTTCGGTTGTTTCAAGCACCGAAAGCGACACGTAGCCGCCGTATATAAGCGATTTGTAAAGTTTGTTCATAGCCGTTTGCAGATAAAATTTATCCTCTCCAGTTTTTCTTTGCCGAGGTGCCCCTCGGTATACACCTTAAAGCCCGCGTTTTCAAGCGCGGAAACAACCTCGCTTTCCGTATGCGCGTACTGTATGTGTTTTTCGTCGGAGCGGACGTAGCTTCCGTCGTCGCGACGCTCGAAAACAATCAGATCCATTTCGACGCGGTCGCCCTTATCGGCGTTAAACCAGACGTAGGTTATATCCTCGCAGTCCTCGGCGAACATATTGTTGCCGATTATGTTTTTAAGCTTATACTCAGTGCTGATATCAAAGACGAACGCGCCGCCCCTTTTAAGGCATGCCGCCACCCGTAAAAACGCCGTTTGAAGCTTGTTTTTCGGTACGTAGTTCAAACAATCGTTTACCGCCACGGCAAAATCCATTTTACCGCTTAGTTTTAGTTTGGTGATATCGCCGAGTAAAAATTCCGCGCCGACGCCCTCTTTAAGCGAAAGGCGTTGGGCGGTATCGAGCATCTGCGGCGAAATATCAACGCCGCGCACGCTGTACCCCGCCTTTATAAGCGCGCGGGTAAAGTAGCCGTTGCCGCAGCCGATATCAACCCCGCACCTGCCCGCGCCGAGCTTTTCAAGCGTTTTAATTAAATACTGCGACCATTGTTCATAGCCGCAGTCGTCGTTTAAATATTCGAACCATCTGCCCAGCGCAGAGTAAGAATTTGCCATATAATTTTCCTTTTCAAGATAAGCTACGCGCGGTTTGCACAACGGGGCGAAGTTTACCGAAGCAGGTTGTCGGAGCTGACTTTCTTCTTTTTGCCTTTCTTGCCGTCGTCGGTTTTAAGCGCCTTTTCGCGCTCCGCAAACATCTTGTTATATTCGGCGTATGCGGGTTCGTTTTTATGTTGATTTTCGTAATCGGCAACCGCGGTATAAAGTTTACGCCTTTCCTCCGCAACCCCGACTATCTTGCCGCGGGTTATCGTGCCGCCGATAGGCGAAACCGCCAAAGCTTCGGCTACGGGCAGAATAGGCTTACCGATAAGCTCGCTTTTGCCCGCAGCCAAAAGCTCGCCCGCGATACGCTTTTCTTCGTCCGCTTTTTCCTGCGCAAGTTCCTTAGGGCTCTTCTTTGCACGGTCTTTTTCCTGCGAGGTCTTGTATTCGGGCGCAACGTGCATATCGAAAATCCACTGCGTGTAGCTCATCCAGACGATGAGAATTACCGAAAAACCCAACAGCACAAAGACGATATAACCGATTATGCTGAAAAACGGCACCGCTTCGCCTAACCAAAGTATCCAAACGGGGATAAGCGCGAAAGCCGCGAACAACGCCGTCTGTAACGGATACGACACCGCAAGCACGAAAGCGTTTTTAACCAACGTAACGAATTTGAGCTTGTAGCTTACGCCGACCGCAATATACCAAGCGCAGTAAACGCCGACAAGCACTGTTGCGATTATAGCGAAAACGTACGCGGTCACAGGGCCGCCGCCGGAACCACCCTGCGCGATTACAAGGTCTTTCCAGTCGCCGAGAACGACAGTCATAAACAAAAACGCCATAAACACCGTTACGGGCACGAGTACGTTGAAATAGCTTACTCTTACGCCGTGGAAAAAGCCTTTCAGCGTAAACTTACCCTGCGTATTCAAAAGCTTTTTCATAGAATACGCACCGCCCGCTATACCGATTGCGGCGATGAACCCCGCCACTATTAAAAGCGAATAAAACAGCATATCCGATGAAAAATAAATAGCCTCGTTAAGCCCCTGAGTGTTGGGATAAGCCGGATAGCCTATACCCGTATTTGCGTTGAAAGGATACTGAAACCCGAGGCCTCTTATATACGCCGAGCGCAAAATCATAATGCTTATACCCGGTGAAAAGAAAACGAGCACCAACAAATTTAATAGTACGATTTTACCGAAATTGCTTTTGAATATATCCCACGTAAGCCCCCACCTGCCGCGTTCGTCGGCGGTCCTTACATAGTCGTCGGCAAGTTCGTTACCGGCGAGATTTTTTACGTTAAACGCCATATACCATAACCTTTGGAAATTACTGGTTCAATAATATCATAAACTTTAAAATTTTTCAACTGTTTTAAGGCGGCATAAGTCGCCGCGGACGATTATTGAGGCAATTTTTTAATTTTACCCGTCTTTTTAAAGGTAAACAACAGGAAGGCTACGGCAATAACCGCGCCGATAGCCCAGCCTATCGACCACGCCCAGCATACGCCCGAAAATCCCCAGCCCGCGTCCGTCAGGATATAGACGAGCGCGACACGCAAAGCGAGGTCGGCAAACGTGCTTATGGTAAAACCGAGGTTACCGCCGCAGCCGCGCACGGCGCCGTCGGACAGAATTTTTATACAGACCACGGGCAGAAAGCTCGATACGACTATAAGGAACTGCACTGAATACGCCATAGCCTGCTCGGTAAGTTTTTCTTTCTGTATAAACACGTTGGTAAAAAACTGCGGAAACGTAACGAGCAGAACAAGGAAGCAAACGCTCGTTATCATGGCGTAGCACAATACGGCAAGATATCCCTTTTTGATACGCGCGTATTCGCCCGCCGCCTTGTTCTGAGAACAGAAATTCGACAGCCCGTTTGTCATAGACACCACGCCCATATTAGCCATGCATACGAGTTTGAACGCCGTAGTGAAGCCAGTCGTCGCATCTTCGCCCAAAAGATTTATACGCTTGTTTATGAAAAAATTGCCCACAGATACAAAGCTTTGCTGTAAAATTACGGGTATGGATGTTATGGTAAGTTCTTTTAAAAGAGCCTTATCGAAAATTCGCGGCTTACTGTCGGCGGAAATGGCTTTAAGCTTTTTTACGAGCACCGCCGCCGTGAGTATGCACGAAATCGCCTGAGAAATCAGCGTCGCCCAGGCCGCGCCCGCAACGTCCAAATGAAATCCGCACACAAAAAGAAAATCCAGGCCGATATTTAATAAAGAAGAAATTACGAGGAAAATGAACGGCGTTTTGCTGTCGCCCAGCGCCGAACATATGCCGCAACCGAGGTTGTACAGAAAGACGAACGGCAACGAACCTATGTATATGTAAAGATACGCGCGGCAATCTTCGAAGTACGAGTCGTGCACACTGAGCGCTTTAAGGAAAAAATTACCGAAGCCGAAGCCCGTAACCATAAGCGCCGCGCACAGAACTGCGAACGAAATTAACGCGGTGTTCACCGTTTCGCGTACGCGCAGATTGTTGCGCGCGCCCGAATATTTTGCAACGATTACAGAACAGCCTCCGTTTGCGCCCAGCGCAAACGCAAGCAAGACGTTGATAATCACAGTCGCGTTACCTATCGCGTCGACGGCGAGCGCGCCCTCCTGCGCGAAGTTGCCCACCACAAGCAAATCCACAAGCGAATACAGCTGCTGCACCATTGCGCTGCCGAACAACGGCAAAGAATAAAGTAAAAGTATCTTCCAGACGTTGCCGACAGTTAAGTTTTCTGTTTTACTGTCTTTCATATCGCAATTAATTATAGTTACGTAATATTACAAAATCAATTATTTTACGAGTCAATTTTTGCCGCTTCCGCTTTGGTATTTTTGCACATATTAATGTTTGAAAGGCAAGTTGAAAGATTACCCCGGCTTATTCATTTCGGAATAAGCCGGGGTTTTTATATCGAATTCGACTTTGCCGCTTTCGGTGTCGTAAATCGCCGCGACAATCTGCAAGCCGCCCGTATTCTGCATCAGCTCTTTTATTTTAGCAACGCTGTGCTTTGCGTTGAGTACGCTTGCCCGAAAGCCGTCTTTTTCCGCTCCTACCGCCTGCCTTATTTCGTCTGTAATGAATTTAACAAATCCGCCGTTCGGCTTCATAGACGCTCCTACAGCCCCGCAAAACGTGTGTCCGAGAACTACCGCAAGCTTACAGCCAAGATGCCCGACGGCATATTCTATGCCGCATTGCGTCCGCGGCCGTTATATTATTATTTTTCATAACATTATTATATAACAAAATAAAACCCGAGGCAATGCGCACTTCCCATAGGGATCAGTCATACGATTATAAAAAGCTCTCAAACAAATTTGTTTGAGAGCTTTTAACTAAACATTTTAATAACGATAAATTGAAATTTACCTTATTTTGATTATCTTAACTGTCGCAATTTTTTAGACTGTCGTACAATGCCGAATATACATAAGCCTAACACTACTGACGAAACCGGAATTAAAATACTGTAAACGATTAAAGCTGTATTGCGTTTTAATGATTCCTTATTAACAGACAGACAGCACATCCCATTATCGGCAATAAGCATTTTCATTATCGGTTCGTCGGCTATCATTTGCTTAATATACAGCTCTCGCGCACTCAACTCATCTCTTGTTGTGCATTCAACGGTATCTAAATATTCATCTGTATATATGTTGCCATTGGCATCAATATATTCATATACTATGTGAAAACGCCCGCGCCATATTCTCATATAAGGTTCGTCTGGATTTGTTAATCTATAATCATCATAATAGTACTGATAATGAGCATCAACCTCAATGCCGTTTTCGTATAAATACTTCACTGCTTGTGGGTATTTTAACGCTTGCGGAAACTCACATATTGTAATAACAAGCAAGACACTTGATATAACCACAAAAACGCAAGAGATAATTAAAACTATTTTTGCGTACTGTTTTTTACTGTCTTTTTGTGTTTTCATTTAATCTCCGCTAAATTGAAATTTAATTTTCAATTTTAATAATAATGTCGTATGCAGTA
>CANPBT010000022.1 GCA_947572415.1 uncultured Clostridia bacterium
GTTAAACGCTAAAATCGTAGGCCAGAGCGCGTTCAAAATAGCGAAGCTTGCCGGCGTTAAAGTTCCCGAAAGCACGAGGGTGCTTATAGGCGAAGTTGAGTCGGTTGATATTTCAGAAGAGTTTGCTCACGAAAAGCTGTCGCCGGTGCTTGCAATGTACCGTGCGGCGAGTTTTGACGACGCATTGAATAAAGCTGAAAGACTTGTCGCCGACGGCGGCTACGGTCACACCTCGTCGCTTTATGTTAACGTAACGACCTCTCAGGATAAAATCACTCAGTTCGGCAACAGAATGAAGACCTGCCGCATTCTTATCAATACGCCTTCGTCGCAGGGCGGTATCGGCGATTTATACAACTTTAAACTTGCACCGTCGCTGACGCTCGGTTGCGGTTCTTGGGGAGGCAACTCGGTTTCCGAAAACGTGGGAATAAAGCATCTTCTGAATATTAAAACCGTAGCGGAGAGGAGAGAAAATATGTTGTGGTTCAGGGCTCCCGATAAAGTATATCTGAAAAAAGGCTGTCTGCCCGTCGCGCTTGACGAGCTTAAAAATGTGTTGGGCAAGAAGAAGGCGTTTATCGTAACCGACAGCTTTCTTTATAAAAACGGATTTACAAAGTGTATAACCGATAAGCTTGACGAAATGGGCATTTCTCACACTACGTTTTTCAACGTTGCGCCCGACCCCACGCTTGCCTGCGCTATAGAGGGAACGCAGCTTATGCGCGCGTTTGCTCCCGATACGATTATTGCGCTCGGCGGCGGCAGCGCAATGGACGCAGCTAAAATCATGTGGGTTATGTATGAACACCCCGAAGCTGATTTTATGGATATGGCTATGCGCTTTATCGATATCAGAAAGAGAATTTACACCTTCCCCAAAATGGGAGAAAAAGCTTATTTCATTGCAATACCCACGTCCGCCGGTACAGGTTCGGAGGTCACTCCTTTTGCGGTAATTACGGACGAAAAGACGGGTGTAAAATATCCGCTTGCCGATTACGAGCTCATGCCCGATATGGCGATAATCGATACTGACCTGCATATGTCCGCACCTAAGGGGCTTACCGCGGCTTCGGGTATAGACGCGGTAACTCATGCAGTCGAAGCTTATGCTTCTATGTTGGCGACAGATTATACTGACGGGCTCGCATTACAAGCGCTTAAAGTAATTTTCGAGTACCTGCCCAAAGCTTATGAAAACGGTCAGACCGACGTTGAGGCAAGAGAAAAAATGGCTAACGCCGCTACTATGGCGGGTATGGCGTTTGCAAACGCTTTTCTCGGCGTGTGTCACAGTATGGCTCACAAGCTCGGCGCTTTCCATCATTTGCCGCACGGTATCGCAAACGCGCTTATGATTGACGAAGTTATCAGGTTCAACGCGGCGGAGGCTCCCGCTAAAATGGGCACGTTCAGTCAATACGACCACCCTCATACAAAGCGCAGATATGCCGAAATAGCAGAACATCTCGGTCTCGACGGCAAAAACGATGATGAAAAGGTAGAAAAGCTGATTGCCGCTATAGACGAGTTAAAAGAAAAAATCGGCATAAAAAAGACTATAAAAGAGTACGATGTCGATGAAAAGAATTTCCTTGACCGTCTCGACGAAATGACGGAACAAGCGTTTGACGACCAGTGCACGGGTGCAAACCCCAGGTATCCGCTTATGAGCGAAATCAAAAACATGTATCTTAACGCATATTACGGTAAATAAAAAGGAGGAAAAAAATGAAAGCAGAAAATCTTATATTTTCAAGAGAGGACAAAAAAATCTATAAAAGCGGCGATAAGCTTATAAAACTGTTCGATAAAAATTATTCGAAATCAAACATTTTAAACGAAGCTTTGAACCATGCAAGAGTTGAGGAAACCGACCTCAATGTTCCGCAGATTAGATCAATAGAAGTTGTTAACGGAAAGTGGGCGATAGTGCTTGATTATATAGAGGGTGAAACGCTTCAGGCGCTTATGAAAAAGCACCCTGAAAAGGAAGACGAGTATCTTGAGCTTTTCGTCGACCTGCAACGCACGGTGCTTTCCAAAAAAGTTCCTATGTTGAATAAGCTTAAGGACAAAATGAACGCGCAGATATCCGAAGCCGACCTCGACGCAACAACGCGTTATGAGCTTCATACCCGCCTTGACTCTATGCCCAAGCACAATAATCTTTGTCACGGCGATTTCAATCCCTCAAACGTAATTATAACTGCCGACGGCACGCCTTATGTAATCGACTGGGCGCACGCGACTCAGGGTAACTCTTCGGCGGACGTCGCGAGAAGCTATCTGTTGTTCTATCTTGCTGGTGACGAAAACCTTGCAAAAAAATATCTTAAGCTTTATTGCAAGAAGAGCGATACGGCGATACAGTATGTCCAGAGGTGGATACCTATCGTAGCTGCGTCACGGCTTGTAAAGGCGCCTGAAACTGAAAAAGAGTTTTTGCACAGCTGGATAGACGTAGTGGACTACGAATAAACATTGAGTGTTTAAAAACGGCTTACATTTAAGTAAGCCGTTTTATCATTTTACTATACTGATTACCGTACCGTTTTCAAAAGTGAACTCATTTTTTTCTTTACCGTTTTCTGTTAATTCTCGTACGGTAAACTCACCTTTTTCACTGTCAATATCGTATTTGACTTTGACATTCGTTTTACCGTTTTTTACTTCGCGCATAATCTTATATTTGCCTTTCGCGTCGCCTTTACGAAATTCCAGCTCGTATTCGGTTTGCTCTTTATTGTCTTTGCGTTCGGTTTCGAGTTTTAACGCGGTTTGTTCTATGAGTTTATCGTTTCTGTAAACGCTGTAAACATATTCAGTTTCAGTTTCATTATCTTCAACAGAACTTTCTTGTTCCATTTCGATATAATTTTTTTTGTCGGTCAAATCTTTATAAGCACGAATTTTAAGCTCGTTTTCAGATTCTTCTTCATCCTGCTCGTACGAGCGTTCGCCTTCAATAAAGTATTCGGTACCGTCAATCAGCATTATGCCGGTAAGCAGATACTCGCTTTCAGTCTTGTCGTCGTCAATTTCGTTTTTATTGAGTATTTCGGTATAATACATTTTGTAATTTACTGCCGAACCGTCCAAATTCATACCTTGTATATCCATCTGTTTCTCAAAAGGATAGGAGTGGTTGTGGTTATCTTTGGTTTCGGTTTTTACAACGTCTTTGCCGAAAAAACTGTCAAACGCAACGTAATATCTGTTAAACGCAGTTACCTGTGCAATTGCAGGGTCGTCCGGTAAAGTTTCGTTGGCTGCGGATTTAGCCGCGCTTATTGAAGAATTCAATTCGAGCAATTTTGCGGTGGATACCGCGCCTATACCGTATACGTCGTCGGTGGATAATTGAACGGAGGAAGGCCCTATCTGGAAATTCTCGCGGTTTTTGAGTGCGACAGGTAAAACAATCGCAGTACAGATAATAAGCGCCGCGGCAATGAACGCCAAAACGGTAACAAATCTGCGCTTGCCGGCTACTCGGACGGCGGAGTTATTGTGTCCGACAACAAAATCCACATCATAGTTCTGTTTGTCGGGCGGCAACAAGTTTTCTGCTTCTGCGACTGCTACGATTTTCGAATAGGGGTCGGGAATATTATTTTCCGATTCCTTTTTTAATTTTTTTATAAAATCTGAATTTTGCATAACTTTTATCCGTTTAACGCCTCGCGCATTTTTGCAGTTGCATTATTGTATTTCCAGCTTACGGTAGGGGTAGGCATTTCAAGCATTTCGCCTATTTCTCGCCGTTTATACCCGCATACCGTAACAAGCATAAGTATCGTAAATTCTTCTTCGGTAAGCACTTTTTTTGCCAAATCTGTTATCAGTCCTAAGTCATCTGTTTCCGTAGTGCCGAAAAGCGCGGCGGTTTCGGTTTCGTCGACAGGGTACTCGCGCATTTTCCGTTTTTTAATATTAAGCGCCTCGTTTTTTGCAATCCTTGCAATCCAGGCGAAGAAGTTGGTACCGTCGCGATACTTATCGGTATTTCGTAAAATACATAAATAAGTATTCTGCATTACGTCTTCAGCAGCGGAGGAATCCTTTAAAATTGAAAACGCGATATAATATACGGATTTTCGGGTGCGTTCGTAAATCTTATCGAAAGCCGACCTGTCGCCGCGTTTTAATTTTGTCATAAGTTTATCTAATGACATAAGTACCGCTCCATAAATTTATGGCAAAATTATACAAAAAAATCTCCAAATTGTCAAGTCTGCAAACAGCGCGCAATTTGCTTGCGCGCTGTTTATCCGCATTTTATAAAACTTTGGTGGTATTGTCCGAGAAGGTATATTCGTAATGCTTTTGACCGTCTTTGCCGGTTACTTCACGAATTTTAAATTCACCCGTATTGCCGTCTATATTGTATTTTACCTTCATAGTTACTTTATTATTTTGCACTTCGCGTTTTACTTTGTACTTGCCTCTCGCAGCACCTTGACGGAATTCAAGTTCATATTCGGTTTTTTCTATACCGGCAGTTTTTTTGGTTTCGAATTCGACTGCGGTTTTTTCAATAAGTTTTCCGTTTGAATAAATACTGTATACATACTCGGTCTCATTTTCGTTATTTTCGACGGAATTTTCCTGTTCCATCTCAACGAAGTTCAATCTGTCGTTTTTATCTGCATATGCACGGAATTTGATTTCGTTTTCTGTTTCGTCTTTCTCGGTTTCGAGTTTACGTTCGCCCTCGAGATAGTAATCTTTGCCGTCAATAACCATAACTCCGGTAAGTTTGTATTCGCTTTCGGTTTCGTCATTGTCCGTTTCCACTTTTACAAGCGTTTCGGAATAATACATTGTATAAACTACGGAATCGCCGTTAAAGTCTTTGCCGTTAACCGTCATTTTTAAATCGTAAGGGTAGGCGTCGTCATTGTTTTTGACAGTGGAAGTACTGATGACATCGTCGCCGAGGAAACTGTCGAGTGCGGTAAAATATTCGTTGAATTTATTAGCTTGCGCTTTTACGGTATCTGTAACCGACGAAGATTCGTCAATAACGGTGCGTGATTTTGCAAGCGCGGTTACCGCTTTTGTCGAAACGGAAGAGCCCAAAAGCCTTACTGTAGAAACCGCGCCCATTCCGTATACATCCCTGGCATCGGTCAGAGAAGAGTTTTCTTTTCCGGTACATCCTGAAAGCGCCGCTGCCGCTGTTATGCCTACAACCATACTTAAAACAAGTAATTTCGTTTTCACCTCAAAAACCTCCTTACAGGTGCTTATTTTTTGCATATGGGAATTATTGCCCTTTCGCTATATATAACAACCGAAATTACTGTTTTGTTGGTAATTTTTAAAATTTTTTTTTAATTTATATATAAAACAGCAGAAACTATTTTTTTATTGCCGAAAACGCAAAACACAACCAAGAAAAAGCGAAAACAACACAAGTCATTTCCGCTTTTTATGGTTGAGGTGGACATTCCAAATCCGAACTCAATTGTACTTCCAATTCTTCAAATGATACTGATTTTGTACCGTCTTTGTAGTTAAAAGCTATTACGATTTTATCATCATAGAGGTAGATACAATTTACAAAGCTGTCAATAAGGCGTTTTCTGCTTTCTAAGTCTTTTATATTAATGTGTCTGAACCGTTCAATATAACAAAGAATATGGTCTTTAGTTATTTCAGGCTTTTGCAACTGTTCACTGAAAATGGCTGTTTCGATTTCGGCTTTTGTTTGTTCTAATTCGTCTAAACGTTTTTTAGCAGAAGCGTTGAATAAACCTTGTTGAATAGCATCAAGAATGTTATTTATGTATCCGTCGATTTCTTTGAGCTTTGCTTGTAATTGAGGTATCTTAGTGTTTTCTTGTGAAAGCAGATTAAGGATACTGTCTGCAATCGCTTCAATGAGGTCATCGTCCATAATTACTTTCATAGTGTAGTTGACAACCAAATCTTCAATCCAATCTTTCTTTACAGCTTTCTTATCGCAACCTTTCTTGCGTTTAGCGTTGCCGCATTTATAATAGTGATATACATTGCCTGTTTTGCTTGTTCCGGCTTCGCCAGCCATGAATGTTCCGCACTTGCCGCATTTCAATTTTGTAGTAAGAATATAATCGTCTTCCGCTTTGTGCCGAGCGGGAGCTTTTTGATTTTTTTCCATTATCTTTTGAACTCTATTAAATAAATCTTCGGAAACGATAGCGGGGAAAGAGTGAGGGTGGACTATATCTCTAAATTGATATTCTCCGAGATAACGCCTGTTTTTAAGCATGTGATGAATTATGTTAAAGGTAATATTATTGCCTTTGCGGGATTTAACTCCGCGAAGATTTAAGTCTTTAACAATATCTTTCATCATTTCGCCGTCAGCGTAACGAGTGAAAACTTCCAAAACAATGGGTGCGGCTTCTTCATCAATTATAAAGCTTTTCTCTTTTGTAAGAATATAGCCGAAGGGGACAGAGCCGCCGTTGAATTTACCTTTTAAAGCGTTTTCGGTAAGTCCGCGATTTATTTTTTCTGCAAGTTCAACGGAATAATATTCGGCATAGCCTTCAAGCATCGATTCAAGAATAATTCCTTCCGCACCTTCGCTAATATGTTCTTTCGCAGAAACTACCTTAACGCCGTTCTTTTTGAGAATATTCTTATAGTAGGCTGAGTCATAACGGTTACGTGCAAAGCGGTCTATCTTCCAAACGATAATCGTATCAAAGACTTTTCGGTAACTGTCCTTAATTATCTTTTGGAAGTTCGGACGGTTATCGGTCTTTGCAGATAAAGCGCGGTCTATGTATTCGCCTAAAATAGTAATATCATTTTTATCAGCAAACTCTTTGCATTCGCGGAGCTGACCTTCGATACTTTCTTCGCGTTGATTATCGCTTGAATATCGGGCGTAAATTACTGCTTTCATTTTAATAATTTCCTGTTATCGTTTTCGCTTAAAACTTTCATTTGTGATATAGCAATTTGGTTTAATTTCTTTAATCTTTCAGACTGTGGTATTCCGTCTGCAATCAATACGGCGTTTATATTTTCCATATTAGAAAGACAAATGAGTTCGTTAATTGTTGCGTAATCCCTTATATTGCCGCTTTTATCGGGATTGCGTTCACGCCATTGAGCGGCGGTTATTCCAAAAAGTGCTACATTAAGAACGTCGGCTTCATTTGCGTAAACATAACTGATTTGAGTAGGAGTAAGTTCAGCAGGAATAAGATTTTCTTTAATAGCGTCGGTATGTATGCGATAGTTAATCTTTGCGAGTTCCCGTTTTGCAGACCAGCCGAGTTGTTTCTGTTATTCGTCCGTTAATCGTTGGAATTCTTTAACAAGATAAATTTTGAATTCGGGGCTTATCCACATACCGAACTCAAACGCAATATCTTTATGAGCATAAGTCCCGCCGTAACGACCTGCTTTTGCTTGCAAACCAATTGCGTTAGTTCTTGCAACAAATTCTTTAACGCTTATCTTGAAGTTATTCAGTCCGGCTTTGCTTTTAATTGTGGCGAATTCGCCATAATTAAAATTCGGGTTATAGATTGATTCCCAAATGCCGAGATATTCCATTGTATTCCTATTACGAAGCCAATCGGTAATAAAGTAATCACCGTTTTTTTGCTTTGAGCATATCGGTAATGCAGATATAATCTTGTTCGTTGACTTGAATTACGTTTATCTTGGTATCTTTAACAAATATTTCGTTAGCCATTATTTTGCTCCTTTAACATATTGAGTAGAGTTTCTTTTAGTCGTGCATTTGCAGGGGAAGAAGGGTCAAAACACATTTCAACAAACGCTTGCATTTGTTCGTTATCTTGCCAAACTTTCGGCTGAAAATCGTAAAGCTTTCCTTGTGGACTATCACATCTGCCGTAAATGTAATCAAGCGATACGTCGAAGTAGTCCGCATACCATAATAGAATATCGCTCGGCACTTCCGATTGACTATTCTCATAGCGATTGACAGCGGACTGTACCATTTTGCCGTTTGCTTTTGCTAACTTTGCTTGCGATACCTTTGCGTTCTCTCGCAGAGCCTTTAACCGTTGACCTATAACTTTATTCATTAAACCACCTCAACAAAAAGTATAACACATTAAAAAGATAATATCAATATATTATCTGAGTTAAAATAATCTTTTCGACAAAACCATCTAAAAACCGCAAACATTTGTTCTGATAATTTATTGACTTGCTACCTTAATTATGATAAAATACATATTGTACGGCATAGGTCGTATTATACACTTTTAATGTGTGATAGTCCGTCGAGAAGATGACGGAAGTTTTGGACGTATAGTTCGTTCTTGCCTTAGCTTACGAAACAAGTGTTAGAATAGGTGTACGCAATTCGTAAGCCGTGATAGGCTTTTGTTGTTGTACAATTTTTTACGACAACGAGTAAATGTAGCCGGAGTTATCCGAGATTCCTATGAGGATGTGAAAGTCGGGTAATGTTGAGGGTTAATTTCAGCGTACACATTTTTAGATTTAATACGACAATTCAATACATACATTGAATCCGTACGGAGCGTAATGCCGAACGGATTTTTTGTTGCGTTTTTAGCTATCATACCACCCTTGCGTGGACGAGATAAATATAAAATCACGGAGGAAATCATTATGACTATCAGACCACCCTAACCATACTATTTTTATAGGGCTCCCAAAAAGTATCGAAGAACTTTTTGGGAAGGGGAAAAGCAAGCGATAAAGTGAAGCCGTAATATTTATATTGCGGCGAACAAAATGCTTTGCTTTGACGAATGGCGAGGTACGCAAGTGGCAAGCCACTTGCCGCGCTTGCGCTTGTCTCGTTAGGGGAAATTCTTTCCCCTAATACCCCTTGCCGGCATTGTCGGCAGAACAAGCAAACAACAAAATTTTGGAGGTAAAAACTATCGAAAAGAAAGTAAACAGAGCCCTGGCCTACGCCTATTCTTTCAGGGTATCGGCAGACGAAAAACAGCTGTTAGACGAGAAAGTAACGGCAAGCGGATTGAACAGAACGGACTATCTTATAAGGGCGTTATCGGATAAACCTATCGTCAGTATTGCAAGCGGTAACGAGATTTTGGCGGAACTAAAACGGCAAGGAAATAACCTTAACCAAGCCGTGAAAAACAACTACTTCGGGGACATCACCGAGCAAGAATTATTATCGGTTGTGGACGAGTGTAAGAGCTTGTATAAGCGTATATCTTCCGCTATCGGGGGAAGTTAGTAATGCCGTTATTCAAAGGACTGTCAAGCAAGAGTACGCCGAAGAAAGCAATAGACTATATAATACGCGAAGATAAAGCGGCATTCGTAAGCGTAAGAAATTTATTTGAGGACGAAGATTATGCCGAACAGTTTGCAGACACTATGCGGCGGTTCGGGAAAGGCAAAAAGTTTGACGAACGCAAGTATTATCACTTCAAATTGTCGTGCGCTCGGAAAGATGACGTAAGTCCCGAACAAGCACATTTGTATGCGCAGGAATTAGCGGCTATTTTATTCCCCAATGACGAGTGTGTTATTGCAACTCACACCGACACCAAGACGGTACACAGTCATATTATCGTGAACGCCGTAAACCCTATCACGGGCAAGAAGTTGAGAATTACGGAAAGTGATTACACGAAAATGAAAGACGAAGTCAACCGTTTAGGTAGTGAGTTCGGATACACAAAAACAGACTTCCGCAAGAAAGCGCAGAACAAAAGAACGACGGAAGAAAGCCATATCATTATGAAAGGCGGTACGTCGTGGAAAGAAGATTTGCGAGAAGTTATAGAGGAAACGAAACGCAGCTCGTCCACGCAGGAAGAATTTATATCGCACCTTGCGTTGTACGGCGTATCGGTTACGCGAAGCAAGACGGAATATTCCTTCCTGCACCCGCAAAAGAAAAAAGCTATCCGAGGGCTTAAACTCGGAAATAACTATACAAAAAAGGAGATTGATATTGTCATTGAACAGAATAGACACGGGCGAAGCGGCAACCCCACTCGCACAATTACAGGTGATGAACGAACAAAAGCGAACGGACTTGGAGAGTTCGTTACTGAAAGAAGCGTTGGCGATATCCAACGACAAATGCAACAGCTTAATAGACAAGCAGAATACGCTCATCAAGGACTTGACTACGAAAGTGAGAGTATCAGAGAGCGAGAACGATTACAACGTGAACAGGCTGAGCGAGAGCGTATCGAACGCAGTCAAAGAGATAAGGAACTTGCACGCCGAAACGCGCAGTCTGAACAATCGAGTAGCGACGGAAACAAGTCAGGCAATAAAAAGAACAACAACTACTTTGGAAAATGAATTGCGGAATACTATACAAACGCAGTCCGCCGAAGTATTTGCGGAAGTTAAGAAAGAGCTTGACGAGAGCAAGAAACTTTTGGAATCCACGCGCGAAAAATTGAGAGTTGAGCGTGGCTTTCGCAAGTTCTTGTTTTGGGCAACGCCTATACTCTTACTCGCGCAGACTATCGCCATTATTATCACGGCATTATGAAAATTGAATAACCGCTTATAAGGAGGAAAACACACAGAGTTAATGTCAAGACGGAAAAAGAATACCACAGGGATACCCGACTTTGAAATCGACTCCCTTGCAAGAGCATTACTGCCCGCTATACAAGCTTACTTTGAAACTGAAGAAGGACAAAAAGAGTTTGCGGCGTGGCAAGCTGAAAGGCAACAATCACAACTGAATAAAAAACTTAATAATAAAGAGTCCCGTTAAATCGTATAGGGATAGCCGTTGAACAAAAACGGAATAACGAAAACCGCCGAAGTTGAGCGGTATATAAATGAAAGAGTTACATAAACACAATGTAGAAAGGTTGCGCTGAACATTATAAACCTAAACAACGGCAACCGCCGATAGAGCAATCTGCTCTATCGGCGGTTTTGTAATCGCAATGGAATATTCGGTTAAGCCCGTTTAATTTTATGCCTCGTAGTCTATGATAACCTTTATTCCTTGTCCGGACGTAGCTTTTTTAAGCGCTTCCGAAATATCTTTATGCTTGAATTTATCCGTAACTATCGTTGAAATATTTGTTTTGTCCTTTAAGATATGGTCTATTACTTCAACTATGGTTTCGTGTGTGTAGCCTTGCGAGCCGTAAATTATCGGCTGTGCGGCAATGAACGGCTGACCGGGAATGGTAACTTGTCCGAATACTGCAATTATAGCATATTTTGTATGCGAACGGGCGTATCCGAACACTTCGGCAAATAAGGAAGGCGCGCCTGCGGCGTCTACGTACAAGTCTACGTCGGGCAAAGGGAAGTATCCGGGGAATGCCCCGCAATATTCGATAAGTTTATCTTTCAGGTTTTCGGTTTTGGTATTAATAATTTTTGCCCCGATTTCTTTTGCCTTATTCAGACGGTCCTGATTGATGTCCACAACTACCACGTTTTTAAGTCCGCGACCTATAAGTCCTGCAGCCGCGCTCAAGCCTATGGGACCTGCGCCAAGCACTACGGCTTTGTCGGTGGTTTTGGGGTCGTAAGCAACTGCACCCTGCACGCCGACCGACATTGGTTCTATCAATACGGCTTTATCGAGGTTTGCGTTTTTGCCTAAATTATAGACATTTACGCCCGATACCGCGTTAGTGACAAGGGTGTATTCGGAAAAAGCGCCCGCCATAATAGAGCCGGCTATTCCCCCGGGTTGACTCATAACGGGGTCGACGAATACTATATCGCCTACGTTTATATCTTTACCAACGTTTTTACCCTTTTCCACTATTTTTCCGACCATTTCATGTCCGAACTGCGAGCCGGGGAAAACTCCGTAATTTTCTCCGCCGTGCATAAAAATTCCGACGTCCGATCCGCATATGCCGGCACGCAGGTTTTTTACGAGTACGTCATTATCGCCTACGGTAGGCACGGGTCTTTCTTCGATTCTTACGTCCTGAACGCCGTAATAAATCGCGCTTTTCATAGTTTTTTGCATATAGATTACTCCTTAAAATTTTATTATATTTTAATGTTATAATAAAAAATCGAGATATTCAATACTTATTGTTTTTAAAGAGTATAAAAAAAAGAAACACTTTTTTACAAGTGTTTCTTTTTCATTATGGTTTCATGATAAATTTCAAATTCACGGTAGCTTGCCAGAGATATTTCAAGTAAAAATTCAGGGCTTTGCTGCATACCTTCGCATAGCCATTTTTTTACAAGCATTGTCTGTTCTACCGCAAATTTATATGACAGAAAATCGAGTTTTGCCTTATCGGCGATAACGTCTTTAAATAAATTATTGAAAATAAAAGACGTTCTGTCAATCATAATATCCAAAAGCGAATTTTGTCCGTTTTCTTTTATTGCTATTGTAAAAAAGTCTTTATCCTCTGCAAACGAATAGTAAACGTTCAATAAAAATTTTTCCGTAGTCAATTTATATTTAAGACAGTCTGCTATGGTTTTTTCTATTTTGTCGCAAAAGAGGTGTTCGATTATCTGATGACTGTCCGAAAAATAGTTATAAAAAGTTTTTCTTGAAACGCCGGCGGCTTCGCAAATATCTTTAACCGTAACGTTTGCAGACTTGTTTTGCAGTACCAGATTTATATAGCTGTCCGTTATTTTTGATTTGGAGTTCATTTTGTTTAGTCTGTCCGTTATTTTAATGACTATATTATAATTAATCGGCGCAAAAAAGTCAACGAAGAAAAAATAACTTAAATCCGCTATTGCAAAAAGCGTTAAGTTGTGTTATAATTTATATCAGTAAACGGGGGAGCGGGTATATGACGGAAATAATTATTATAGAGGACGACGACAGCGACTATAAGCGCTTGCTTGAATGTATCGAAAATTTCGGCAGAGAAAGCGGCGAGCAGCTTAATGTAAAACGCTACGTAAGCGCGCTTCAATTCCTTGACGGTTATAAAAGCGATGCCGATATTATTTTTATGGACATCGAATTGCCGGATATAAACGGCGTGCAGGCAAGTGAAAAACTGCGCGCAACCGACGAGAACGTTGCGCTGGTTTTCGTAACTAACCTTGCGCACCTTGCAATAAAGGGTTATTCGGTATCCGCAACCGATTTTATCGTTAAACCGGTAAATTATTTCAAGCTTAAAACTCTGTTAAAGAAACTTATTAAAAAATCCAAAATTCTTAAGGACGACAGCATTTCAATCACGTCGGCGCATTCCGTGGAAAGAGTGCCTTTAAGCGAAATTATGTACGTGGAAGCCGTCGCGCACAGAATAACCGTACATTTGCCCGAAAGGGAAATTGTGTTTTCCGGAACGTTAAGCGCAATCGAAAAACTTTTGCCGCCCGACAGATTTGTAAGGTGTTACCAGAGTTATATAGTAAACTTAAAATTCGTTACGGGGTACGACTTAAACGACGTTAAGTTAAGCAACGGAACAATGATTCCTTTAAGCCGTTCGAGAAAAAAGGAAGTAACGCAAAAACTGTCTGAATTGTTTTTTAAGCGGGAGAAGTAAGCGATGATATTTGTTCACGAATTGCTGGTTTACATCCCGCTGTTTTTAGAGTGCTTTTTGTTGGCGTATCTTATGCTTAAAGCAAAACCCGTAAAAAATAATTACCTTATCAAGCTTGTATCGGTAATAAGTGCGGGCATAGTCTGGCAATTGCCTATCTGCGCTTTGATTTATCTTGATTTCGGGCCGCTGAACGATATCAACGCGATAATAAAATTTACTCTTTCGTCGTTGCCGCTTATATTATTGTTGCTATGCTACCGCGTCAGGTCGCTGAATATTTTATTCGTAATCCTGCTTTCGTTTATATTTCAGCACTGGTCGAGCGTCTTTGCGGAAATAATAGTGGAGTTTACCTCCGTAAGCGATAATTTTTTCATATGCAGGGCGGTGTCGTGGCTGTGTTACGCTTTAATGCTCATTGCGCTTTGGTTTTTTTATATCAGAGAGTTCAACTCTTCGGAAGAGCTTTGCGACGATATTGTAACTTTACTGCTGTTTATGTTTTCGTTCGGCTTTTTCGAGGTTTGCACGATGTATATAAAAAACGGCTTTGAAGTGGGAATATGGAAAATAATTATTGCCGTTATAGAGCTGGCGTTCGGTATTTTAATGTTAAGGCTATCGATATACGTAACGATAAGGAACAGAAAAAAGTCGGAGCATATGGTTTCTGACGCCTTGCTTGAAAAAGAACGTCGGCAGTTTGAAATGCTTAAACGCAATACTGAAAATATGCAGGCGCAGCTACACGATTTGAAATACATATTGAGGGCTTTTAAATCGCAGAACCGCGATGAAGCTGTGTTCGAAAAATTGGAAAATCTGGTCAGCGATTACGAATCCGCTTACAATACAGGCAATCCCGTGCTTGACGTTATACTGTGCGACGCGGAAAAGACTATGGCTCAAAACGGGATAAGGTTTGAGTGTCTGGCACAATGCTCGAACAGCTTTATGGAAAATTTTGATTTGTATTCGCTTTTGGGCAACGCGTTCGATAACGCTTGCGAGTATCTTAAAAACATCGAAAAGGAAAAAAGATACGTAAGCTGTATAATAAAAAATTCAGGCACGGGCTTCGTTTTTATTGAAATTTCCAACTACTATGAAGGTGACGGCAACGTTTACGTCGGTATGGAAACGAGCAAAAAGGACAAAGAGGCTCACGGTTACGGCGTTAAAAATATGCAGAAAATCGTGGAAAAGTACGGCGGCTCATTTTCGGTTAAAGCGGAAGACGGCGCGTTTTTCGTAACGGCGCTGGTGCCGTTAACCTTAACTTAATAAATTGCACGATATGCGATAAGACCTACCGAATATGCGGCGGGTCTTTTTTTATATGCGCCTTTTTGTTAAAATCAAAGCGGAATTTGTGCGAAAGAAACAATTAAACGGCACAATCCAAAGGAGAAAATTTTATGAAAAAACTTTTTAAAGCTTTAACCTTTTTATCCGTTGCGTGCGCTGTGACCGCTTCGGCGGCAGCATTTGCCGCTTGCGGCGACGACGACAAGGATAACGGCGACAAAACTAAGGCAACCGTCAGCTATCAGTGTCTGGGTTTCACCGACGAGTTGGCGGGTTCTTTTTCTTCGTTCGATTTTATGGGCAACCTTTTAAGCGACGGTACGGGAAAGATATACCGTTATGAACAAAAGGGCTCGAGCCCCAAAGAAACTTCCGTTACCTGGAAAGTTGAAAAAGACCGCGACGGGCTGACAATGCTTACGCTTGACGACGATATAGAAGACCCGTTTGAAGTTTATATGGACGACGAAACCCAAACTTTTGAACTTGAATACAGGTTTGCTTTTGCCGGCTCTTATCACCGTGAAGTTAAGTTAACGGTTTCAAGCAAGGTAACTTATAATTCCGTTGACGATTTCGTAAAAGCGGCAGATGAAAGAAGAAATAACATAAAACCTTCAACCCCTGACCCCGGCAAGAAGGAAGCGTTGGTAACTTTTGCGGGCGGCGAAGGCAACAGCATAGAGTTTTACGCGGATAATACGGCGGTGCTTTCGGCTTATAACGGCGCAATGAAATTCGATTATACCTGGAAGCTTGAAAACGACGTTATAACCCTTGCAAGCAAAGAGAAGCCCGACGAAAAAATGACTTCGGTAAAGGAAGGCAATACCTATAAATTCAGCTATACCGCCTCATTCCTTGGCGGACAGACGCTCACTTTTACCTGCGATGATATAAGCAAACTTACGGTTAAAACCGCAGTTGTAACTTTTGCGGGCGGCGAAGGCAACAGCATAAAGTTCTACGCGGACAAAACGGCGGTGCTTTCGGCTTATAACGGCGCAATGAATTTCGATTATACATGGACGCTTGAAAACGACATTATAACCCTTGCAAGCAAAGAAAAGCCCGACGAAAAAATGACTTCGGTAAAGGAAGGCAATACCTATAAATTCAGTTATTCTGCCTCATTCCTTGGCGGTCAGACGCTCACCTTTACCTGCAATGATATAAGCGCGTTGAAGTAAGGAGATTGAAATGAAACTTAATTTGAATAAAAGGCAGAAAATTATCACTGTAATCTGGGGTGCGGTAAGCGCGTTGCTGATTGCCTTGCTGATTTGGGGCAACGTGTTCGCAGCGTCTTTCGACCAGATTTTGTCGGATTATTTCGGCAGGACGGGTGAAGGAAGCTCCGGGCTGGGTGAAAAAACTTACGTTTCCGATTACAAAACCAAGGACGACGCTTTGGCTGCCTTTTCCGATTTGAATAAGGAAATTATTAAAGAAGGCACCGTGCTTATGTACAATAACGGCGGTTTACCTCTCGATAAATCCAGCGACAAGTTGAGCGTTTTTGGTATGAGTTCGGCTTTATGGATGACGCTTGACCGTATTCCACAAACTAAAAACGCCGTATTTGCAAATAGTTTGCAGGATTACGGATTCAGTGTAAACGGCGAGTTGAGAAAGTTCTATAATACCTCCAAACACACCAAATGGGGTCAGGGCGACCCCAAGGGTAACGGCGACGGCGAAGGCGACTGGAAGATTGACGAAGTTCCGCAGTCGGAATACACCGATGCGGTTAAAAATTCTTATAAAAATTTCAATGACGCCGCAATCATAGTATTGTCGCGCGGCAGCGGCGAGGGCGCCGATTTGCCCAGAAGTATGGACAGGTTCGGCGGAGATGCCGACAGGCATTATTTACAGCTGACTAAAGAAGAAGACGAGCTTTTTGAAGCGGTAAGTAAAGCGGGCTTTAAAAAGACGATAGTAATTCTGCATTCCGCAGGTGCTTTTCAGATGGATTTTATCAAAAAATACAATGTGGACGCCGTGCTGTGGACTGCGGGAACGGGCGTCGACGGGATAAAGTCGCTTGCTCCGATTATCGCCGGTGACTATAATCCGTCGGGCAGGCTTGTAGATACTTACAGTTACGATAATTACAGTTCACCCGCGATGCAGAATTTCGGTGATTCGAGATTTGTGGACGAAAGCGGAAAACTTACGGGATACAGCTACGTTAACTATGCGGAAGGCGTTTACGTCGGTTATAAATATTATGAAACGAGATACGAGGACGTAGTTATGGGCAGAGGCAACGCCGGCGCTTTCAACTACGACGAGGTTGTTGCCGCCCCGTTCGGCTTCGGGCTTTCCTATACGACTTTTAAGTGGAGCGATTATGATTGCGAATACGACTCCGCCTCGGATAGCTTTAAAATTTCCGTAAAAGTAACCAACACGGGTGATAAACCCGGTAAAGACGTGGTGCAGATTTATTCCCAGTCCGAATACACGGCTTACGACGTTGAAAAAGGTATCGAAAAGCCTGCCGTAAATCTTTGCGGATTTGCAAAGACGGGCGAGCTTGCCAAAAACGCCAGTGAAACGGTTGAAATTACCGTACCGCGCTACGAGCTTGCGGTTTACGACGCAAAGGGCGCGGGTACGTATATTCTGGAAGCGGGTAATCACTATCTTACGGCGGCAACCAATGCGCACAATGCGGCAAACAACTTTTTAAAGGCAAAAGGTTTTGACGTGAACGGCAACGCGGATATGGTTAAAAATTTCAATTACGAAACGACCGATGCCAAAACTTATGCGAAAGGTGTTAAAAATAAGTTTGATAACGCTTCGCTTAACGATGCTGTATATCTGTCGCGCAACGACTGGTCGGCAATGGACGGTAAAGGGATAAACTGGGTTAATCTTGAAAACAGTAATCTTACTTACGCAACCCAAGTCAAGGAAGGTATTTCCAACACTACGAATAAGGCAAAATCAGTAAACGTTGCGGTTGCTTCCGCCGATATGGTAAATAATTTAAGTGCGACGGGCTGGGCGGCTTCCGGCAATCCGAATGCAATCGATTCTTATGAAGCAATAACTACCGGCGCGAAAAACGATATTAAGCTTGCCGAAGTTATAGGCTTGGATTACGATGATGAAAAATGGGATTTGCTTCTTGACAAACTTGACGTTGAAACTATGCACAATCTGTATAAGACAGGTGCATACAGCACTATTGAAATCGACGTTATAGATAAACCCATAACGCACGAATATGACGGCCCCGAAGGGTTACACGTAGTATATGGCACGGCGGAGCTTATGATTTCCGCAACGTGGAATAGTGAGCTTGCAGAGCTTTACGGAAAAATTAACGGTTCCATAGGCATACTCGACAACGTAAACGGCTGGTACGCCCCCGGCATAGATATTCACCGTACTCCTTTTTCTGGCAGGAACTACGAATATTTCTCCGAAGATGCTTTCCTGACCGGAGTGTTCGGTACCGAAATAACTAAGGGCGCGCAGTCAAAAGGTTTAAGCGTAGTATTAAAACATATGGCGTTAAACGATCAGGAAAGTAACCGTGACGCAAACGGTGCGGTGGCAACTTTCAGTAAGGAGCAGGCGATAAGAGAAATTTACCTTCGTCCGTTTGAAATGTGCGTAAAAGACGGAAACGCTCTCGGAATTATGCAGGGCATGAACAGAATAGGGTATACCCGTTGCCGCAGTAATTACAATCTTAATATAGGAGTAGTCAGGGAAGAGTGGGGCTTTAAAGGACTTATAATAACCGACTACAATATCATGAATACGGAAGAATCTATGGCTTGTATATCCGGCGGTTGCAATTTGCAACTGTACGGTCAGGGTAATCCGCTTACCGAAACAAACTCGAAAGGTGTGCAATATATGTTGCGTGAAGCCGCGCATCACGTCTTGTACTTCGTGGCAAACGGTAACGCTCTTAACGGATTTACTGCAGATACGAGTTACAATTCCGGTGTAGCCAACTACGTGTTTATTCTTGTTGCGCTTGATATATTTATAGTGGCTATGCTTGGCTTGGGTTTGTGGCTTAAACTCTACGGCTATAAGCTTAAAAACGACGGTTGCACCGACGAGAAAATTTTGAAGAAAAACAAAATTTTGAATATAGTTTACTGGGCTGTAGTAGGTGCGTTCGTTCTGGCAGTTGTAATAATATTCTTTGCCTGGGGCTTGCCGCTTTTGAGACAGGCATTTGAGATTTCATAATTCTCCTTTTAATATCCTGCGGAATTTATTTCCGCAGGATATTATATATCTGCTCGTATTATAGCGGAAAGGCTTGTGAGTAATCACAAGTCTTTTGTCAAATAAAAAATAAATCCGAACCAATCGCGGGTTATAATTACCCTTGATGAGTTCGGATTATTTTGATTTGGTTGAGGTGACGGGACTTGAACCCTTCCGAAAAAACGATAAAAACCACAATATACAGTATTTATATCAATAATTAGCGCTATATATTGTATATTTTTCAGAATGTGCCCCAAACGTGCCCCAAAAATTTACAATCAAAAGTAACCAGCTAAATCTTGTTCTATTTATCACACTGTTTCATTTTATATGCAACAGTGTGCTTTTAATAATATGAGCGTTTTCGACAAATTAAAGCGAAATAGTAATTCAAATTACATAAGTTTTTACTTCTATATCGAAAAGAGTATTGACAAGAGATAATGTTTTTTGGTATAATCTTTTTTGAATTAGGAGGTAACGCTATGATTTACAGACCCGATTATATAAATGCAATAAATCCTTTTATTGATGCGCCGCTTGTCAAAATATTGGCTGGCGTTCGTCGCTGTGGGAAATCTACAATACTTGAAATGATGAAAGAAGAACTTGTTAAGCGTAGTATTGCAAAGGAAAATATTATATCCAGAAAGTATAATGAAATGGACGTGGATGACAAGTTCACTGCAAAGGACATGTACTGCGAGTTAAAAAATGCTATTGACGGAAAGGGCAGATGCTATCTTTTTCTTGACGAACTGCAGGAAGTTGACGGTTGGGAAAAAGTTGTGAACAGTCTTTTAGAAGGCTCAGACGTTGACATTTACGTTACCGGCTCAAACTCTAAGTTAATGTCAAGTGAAATTTCAACTTATCTTTCAGGACGGTATGTTTCTATTCCGGTCTATACTTTATCTTTCAATGAATATTTGCAGTTTAAGGGTAAAGCTGTCAGTAATGCCAAAGATTTAATCGACGAGTATATTCAGTTCGGCGGATTTCCGATAATCGGTATCGGGAACTTTGATACTCAGTCTGCGTATCAGATAGTGGACGGAATCTATTCAACCGTTATCACGAGAGATATTTCCCGTAGGCATAAAATCCGCAACCGAGATTTATTTGACCGAGTTGTTAAGTTCATAATTGAAAACATTGGCAAGACCTTTTCGGCAAATTCAATCGTTAATTTTTTGAAGAGTGAAAAGAGAACGCTTTCTGTTGAAACAATTTACAACTACATCAAATGGCTTGAAGAAGCGTTCATAATTTATCCCTGCCAGCGATACGATTTACAGGGTAAAGCCGTTTTGAAAACGCAAGAGAAGTATTATCTTTCTGACATTTCCTTCAAGTACAGCAAAATGGGTTTTGACAATAAGATGGTTGCGGCAATGCTTGAAAATATCGTCTATCTCGAAATGAAGCGTAGGGGCTACGACGTGTTTATCGGTAAGAACGGAACGAAAGAGATTGACTTTATCGGTGAAAAACGCGGCGAAAAAGTTTATGTTCAGGTATGTCGAGAATTGCCTGCGGATTCAACAAGAGAAACGGATAATCTTATGGACGTTAAAGACCATTATCATAAATACGTGGTTGCAAAAGATAACCTTGCAGCCGGCAATGATAACGGAATTCAGATTGTCCACATCGCTGACTTTCTTTTAAAAGAAAGTTGGTAATTTCTTGTATGTGCGTATCGTATAAAAGATAAGTATAAAGTCTATAAAAAGCACGTTTCAAAAAAGTCTGTTGAAGTAACATTGCCAATAAAAGATAATTTCACCACATTAGCCATGTAAACGTTTTTATCTAATAAGTAAAACAAACCGTTTAGCTGTCGCTAAACGGTTTTCTATTAGTCCACTTCTAAATCCGGATTTTCATGGTTCGCAGCTTATGGAGACTGCTCACTTTATGCGCGAAACAGAAAATGGCGGTATTCTGCGGTTTACATTAAATTTAATGTAAACTGCAGAATTAATGGCTATTGTTTTTTTGACTGTTAAGTGTTATAATTCAATTGGGTTATACGACTTATAAAATTTATTTAAAGGAGTTATAAATGGGCGTAGTAGAATGGTTAAAATTTTATTTTCTCGGTTTTTTTTCGGAAAAGCAAGCAAAAAAATCGAATAAAACGGGGGCATTGTCAATTATTCTTTCTGCCGCTCTTACGTTTTTATTATTTTTTGTCGGCTTTTACGCGGCGGATATTGTTCCGTTTTCAACCCATTATGAAAATGCGGCAAAGTATCGTCAGTTTGCGGAAAACGCATTTTGGAACGGTGAAGCTCCCATCAAAATTAATGACGAAAAAGCCGTTTACCCTGTTAAGATAAATACCTATACAAGCGAAGCGGATAAAGAAAAATATTGCTCTGACGGTTATAATCTGATAGTAGACACGCGCCCTTCGGACACGCTTATACGATTTACTCAATATGCGATAAAAGGCGAAGAAGAAATCGATTATGAAACGTATCTTGCGCTGGATGAAGAGGATAAAAAGCAATATTTGCTTAAAATACGCTATCTTGACGAAGAACTTATATTAACCGATGAAGACACTGCGCGGCATATCGGGTTTCTGGAACAGGTAAGCGTCGAAGGGGGCGAAAAGTTTAATAAATCTGCCGCCGACGACTACAAAAAGTTAAATGGCGACAAACAAAATATGAACGATGAAGAGTACGCAGAGCAGCTCTATTATTTATTTATAAAATATTATTACGTTGGTGCGGGCTCGTTGTTGAAAGGTGCAAAAGCGCCCGTGCTATGCGATTACTATTATATAAATTATATAATAGGCGGCAAATCCGATTATTTGTACGTATTCGATGAATTATGCACGGGTTCGTTTACTTCGGACAGGGGAGTTCCTGTGGTGTTCGGCGGATATTACGACGGGCAGCCCGACGGCGAAGTAACCGATATAAACGCATTTATAAAGCAAATATTCTACGACTCGGCGGGTGCTGCGGTAGCGTCTTACTTTTTTGCGGTAATTATGCAGATACCTTTTATATTGATTATTCCCATAGTTCTGGCGCTAATATTGTGGCTTATAGGCAAGGCAGTGAAAGGAAGAAATAGCCAAAGTTATACAAATTATTACAAAAAGTCTAATTGTTTTGTGTTATTTTCTGCAATTTTTACAGCGGTTTTAACGTTTGTTTGCGGCTTCTTTTTTTCGGCGCGTATCGTGGCAAAATTTATGCCGCTTATCTTCGGCATTATATTAATGGTAAGAGCATGCGTATCGTTCGCAATAGATTTTGCGGCGTCAAAACGGTCCTCTACTGACGGGGTTGACAGTATAGACGGGATTGTTTAGCAGGTGTTACATTAATCTTAATGTTTGAAATTCCATTATGTGTGTAGTATAATGAAATTACAAATCAAAAGGCGTTCGCGCCGAACAAAATATTTTTTATCGGAAGATAAGGAGGCAGTTATGAAAAAGAAAAAGTTTTTGCTTGTTTTAGCCGTACCGACTGTACTGTGCACGCTTGCTGCGGGCACATTGGTTGGCTGTGGAGAAAAGCATGAACACACCTACACCAAATGGGCAAGCAGCGATACGCAGCATTGGCTCGTTTGCCCCGACGACAGCGCAAAGGACGAAAACTCTGTTGCGGATCACGAATTCGGAACGGATGGCGCATGCATAGACTGTGGTTACGCAGAGCCCCACACCCACGCATACACCAAGTGGAAAACGAGCGATACCGAGCATTGGAAGGTATGCCCCGAGGACAATCAAGAGCAAGTGGGTTCCCGCGCTCCGCACAATTTCGTAAACGGCGAGTGCGAATGCGGTAGAAAGGATAACTTTTCGGGCGAGGTTACCGTGAACGAAAAGTTTAACGGAAAGACGCTCACACTCAAAAAGGACGGACAGACTGACGTCGAACTCACCGTAACCGACGGCAAAGTAACCTTAACGAACGTCAAACTCGGCGAGTGGACGGCAACTTGCAATCTTTTTGGAACGACTGTTAAAACTACAGTAACAGTCGATGAATCGATTAGCGAATTAGACCTTTCGGGACTTACCTCGGGCACGGCGAAAATAAATATGAATACCGGCTCGTTCACGTGGCACAGACAGTCACATGAAACCGCAAAAATGAATCTTGCCGAAGAAGCTTCGGGCGACCAGTACGTAGCGTTAAAGATTGCAACAGGCTCGGATTTCCTTGATTGGACGAAAAAACAGGACGAAATGCGCTTTGGCGTTTCAATGACCGTAAACGGAGCGGAGCACGTTATAAACTTCAACTGGCGCAACTGGGAGCGCACCAACATAGGTTTTACAAGCGACATAAAAAACTGGCAGACTGAAAATCAGGATAAAGACATGGGCGAGGTAAATTATCGCGGACTCGACGCGGTGAGAACTCACCTCTTTAATCCTAAATTCCAAGGTTGGGACGATAAAGAAAAAGGTTGGGGCTTCGGAACATACGGCGGAGCAATCATAGAAGACGGAGTATATTTCATTTATCAATACGAAGCTTCGACGGGTAACGTAAACGTCTATCTCTCCGACGGCGAAGGTTACATACTTGTATATACCGAGGAGGAAATGTTTGAAAAGAACGGCAAATTCCAAGGTTTCGGGGTAACCAGAGGAGAAACAGACACCCTATGGGCCGGTGGCTCGCATAACAGTGGCATAGACAGAGAATTCACCTTCACGCTCGGCTACGGCACGACAATGAACGCGGCGGTCGGCGGCGAGGTTTCCGAGTGGAAGTCAACCGTAATTATAACGGGCAATAAAGCGGATATCAATGGCGCGGACGTCGTAGCAGATAAAACAGCTTACAAATACGGCGAAACGGCAACAATTACCGTAACAGTTCCCGAAAATACGATTGCAACCGTCACTGTTGACGGCGGAACTCCCGTTGTTTTGGAAACGACGGACACAATCGAGTTTACTGTTACCAAAACGGAGTATACTGTAAACGTAGTTTTTGCAAACGACAAATTTACGGGCGAAGTTGCCGTAGACGAAAAGTTCAACGGTAAGAAACTGACGTTAACCAAAGAGGGTGAAACTCCTGTTGAGCTTACCGTTGCAAACGGCAAAGTAACCTTTACGAACGTAAAGCTCGGCGAGTGGACTGCAACCTGCGATCTGTTGGGTACAACCCTTAAAACTAAGGTAGTCCTTGCAGACGGTATGACACAATTAGACCTGTCCGGATTTAATATCGGCACGGCGGATATGAATTTAGATACCGGTGCGTTCGTATATCAACAGATTAAAGATAATACTCCCACGGTAAACGTAGATCTTGCGGAGGGCGTCAGCGGTGACGCATACGTATCCTTAAAGCTTTCTACGGACAATGAGAAAGGCGGTTGGACTAACGAACAGTTCGAAGAAATTCACCTTGGCGTATGGATGACTGTCGGCGGCGCTAAGCATTGGGTAGAGCTGCATTGGCGAAATTGGGAAAACGCACACTTTGGAATTCACAGTGATACCGATCATAACAATAAAGGCGCAGAAGTTTTAAAAGCGAATTTATGGCAACCTATAGAAGGTTTCAGTTTTGAGAATCACAGTTGGGATATGAACGCTTACGGCGAAGCATTTATGGCGGACGGAATTTATCTGGTTATGAAATACGATTCCGCGACCGGCAACGTTGACGTTCTGCTTGCAAAGTCAGACGGTTACGTCAAAGTTTGCACGTTCGAAGGTATGTTCGAGGCGGGGCAATCACTCACCGCGTTCGGCGTCGGCGCAATCGGCGATGATTACGGTTACCATAACTGTCCCGGTGGTTTCAAATTCGACTGCGTATTGAATTACGGTACGACTCTCGGCGAAGCTACGGGCGAGGAGATAACCGAAACGCCTCAGGCATAACAAAATAAAAGAAGTTCTTGCAGTTTTCCCTGCGGGGAAAGCTGTTAGACCCTTATAAGCAATTAGGAGAATTATATGAGCAAAAAAATTAAGATTATTTCCCTGATACTCTGCATTATGATGGCGTTTTGCGCCATACCTTTCGCTGCGTGCTCAAACTCGGGTGAAAGGGTAAACGTTGTTTATCATCTGAATTACGATGGTGCGGAGGTTAGAACGGTACAGGTTTACACCGGTACTTCCGCGCTCGATTGGAAAGCTCCGCGCGAGGGGTTTAAGCTCGAGGGCTGGTATTCGGACGCGAACTGCAAAAACAAATACGACTTTTCGCAGCGTATAAAAAAGGATACTAATCTCTATGCCGCATGGAAGGTGTACGAGGGCAGGGCTTTGGTTACGTTTGATTATAACTATCCCGGTTGCCGTCTCGGCGTTAGTGCGAGTGTGGAAAGGGACGAAATCATTGAGGAAAAATACATCCCTGCCGACGCTTCCCGAAAAGGTATGAAGCAGACGGGTTGGTACAAGGACGCAGCGGCTACCCAAAAGTGGGATTTTGCGACCGACAAGCCCAACGGCGACATCACTCTGTATGCAGGATACGAGCACTCCGATACTATTCGGCGCGATACGGAGGGTAACCCTATTTATGAAAACGTTCAGGTAAACGTATGGCTTTCGGGCAACGGGATGGATACCGAAATTTATCAGAAAATAGCCGAACAGTTCAATAAGGAATACGAAGGTAAAATAAGGGTAAACGCCACGGAAGCGCTCAGCGACCAGGGTACCTTCTCGTTGCGTTCACAGAACACACCCGAAAAGAGCGTTAACGAAAACACTTATTATTCGGTAAACGATATTTACGCTATGGCGGGTATAGAACTTGACTACGGCGATTGGTACGAGGGCGCATTAAAAGACAGCATCTATAACGGCGCAATCACTTCCGTGCCGATGTTTGCAAACGTGCCCTATCTCGTATATAACAAAGCGCTTTTGCAAAAATATAACGGCGGCGTATTGCCTACAAACTACACCCAGCTTTCCGCATTGCTCAAAAAGGCGTATGAGGGCGAAAATTCAACCGAATTCACTTCTATGCATACAAACCTCGAATGGTCGTTTAAAGAGGGCCCTGCGCACACCGCTTTCTTGCAGAACGGCGCAGAGTACTATTCTTATTCCGACGGTTTCTATTTGAATAATTGGGCGGACAATAGGGATAACGCACTCACCGCGCTTAAAAACACATACAATCTCTTCTCGCACAACAGTTCACTGCATTGCGGCAACTCAGGCAACACGGCCGAGCCTGTCAATCGGGTGATTGCGGGTACGTCGCTCTTTGGATTGGTTACCTGGATAAAGGACTCCGACGGCGTAAGCAGAAACGTAATAAACAATTCTTCCGTTATCGGAGCGGTTCCCCTTTCGGGGCTCTTCACCGACGCCGATACTCCCGAGGCAGCCAGAATACCCGTAAATACGTTCGGACTCGCTTTCTACAAGGCGCAAAACTGTTCGGATACGCAGCTTGCGGCTGCGGCGGTGTTTGTGGACTATTGCAGCAAGCACTCCTATATGTTCACGGAAAAAGGCTGGGCTCCCGTAAGAAAGTCGGCTTACGACGCGGAAAAGATGGACGACTTTTACAAGGATTTGATTTTGTCTATCGGTAAACCCGAAAATTTCTACACTTACGACGGTTACAAGA
>CANPBT010000023.1 GCA_947572415.1 uncultured Clostridia bacterium
GAAAGTATAACTCTTAATAATTTAGTTTTTTAATTCCCTATGGGAAGTGCGCTTAACTCAGGGGGTCTTTTTTTATTTGCTGAATTCGTGGAAGCATACGCCGAATATAGGAATATTCAGTGCAACGAGACAGGGAATAATTATCTTTGCAAATATATCGCCCGCCGACGAGAAATTCACATTTAACAATATTGAAATGATAAAGATAATGAAAATTAAGATAACCGTTACTATAATACATGCCGACAGATAAATGGAAGTGGAGGGCTTGCGCGTAGCCTTACTTAAATCGGTATAGTACAAAACACCGAAAATCAAAAGCTGTGTTCCCGCAAGCGCAAATATAACGAAGGGATATGCAAGACTGACTCCGTCTACGCCGAGTTTATTTCTGAATAGCAAACACATAGCAAACTCAAACAACATAATTACGGCGACTATCAGCGAGCATTTGAAAAGCGTAGACCCGCGGTTGTAGCTTTTTTTGCGCGTATTTATTACATAATCCGTAGAGTTTACTTTCAGACCGTCGTTACCCGCTTTAACAGCTATATCTTCGATTTTCACGGTTGAAGCGGACGGCTCGTCAAATTGCGGTACGGTGTTTTGTGTTGGCGGTGCGGGCGGTGTACGCTTTACGGTTTTGTCGAACAGGTTGTTAATCAGATTACGATAGTCGCGCTCGGTTTCGGGTTTGTTGTTATATATAAGCTTTTCCGTATCGATTTCGTCTGCGACGGGTACTGTATTTTCCTTCGGAGGCTCGGGTTTTACCGGTTCAGAAATCAGTTTAAGATAATTTTCGTGGACAATTCTTCTCTGTTCTTCGTCCATAGGTGCGGAAGCTTGCTCAGGCTTCGGCATCTCTTTAACGGACTCATGCGCAGGGGGATCCACTCTTTCCGGTTGAACGCTCTTTGACGCGACTTCTTCCGCGGTCGTCGGCATAACGGGAGGGGTTACGTAGATAATCTGTTCGGTATAGGTAACCGTTTCCGGCTTTATCTCAACTTCCGGCAAGCTATCTCTTACGGGCTTGTCCTTTTTTTCGGTTTCGGCCTGCTCGTCATCGTAATCGTCGTCATCTTCGTCCTTGACAACGGGCACTCGCGAGGTTGATTTTTTAAGAATTTTAAAATCAACCGCAGTGGGGGCGGGCTGCGTAAAGTCAAACGAACGGTCGGATATAAGGTTGTCGATTACCGTCCTCGAATATTCCCATTCGGCTTGATTCTTTTCAGTTATCTCTCTGCCGCTGTCTGTAAGGGTATAATACTTTCTTCTGCCGCCGAGAGATACTTCGTCGGTTTTCCAGTACGCGTTTATATAGCCTTGCGTTTCGAGCCTTTTTAAAGCGCTGTATAAAGTAGGTTGTTTCAGCGAGTACTGTCCGTGGCTTTTCTTTTCAATTTCCTCTATTATTTCATATCCGTACTTATCGCGCTCGTAAAGTGTGCGAAGGATAATGGTATTGATATGCCCCCTGATAAGGTCTGCGCTTATCGCGCTTTTATCTTCGGTGGCGGAGTTTTCGTTTTGCTTTTCGGGAAAATCTTCGTTATCCATATTTTGCCTCCGTATTTTATCACATTATAACATATTTTGTATATTATGTCAATATTTTGACGTAAATAAATGGTACTATGTCAGACATAATTGAGTGATTTTGTCATATTTCATTGGACATTTTTAATTATTAGTGTTAATATTTTAATGCAATAAAATAAGAGGAAATTTTTATGTACAGAAATGTAAGAAGCTACGATTTAAAGTATACCGACGTTGACGCGTACGATAATATAAAACTTTCGTCTTTGCTGTCTTTTTTGGAGGAGTCGGCTTGTCTTTCCGCAGCGGAGCTTGGGTTTGGATACGATGACCTTATGCCTAAAAATCTTGGGTTTATTCTTGTCAATGTATTTATTAAGCTTGAAAGGAATATTCATCTCAACGATAAGCTTACTATACACACATGGCCTTTAAAGCCGTCGTTTGCAATTTTCTTGCGCGACAGCGAGCTTTACGTCGGCAACGAAAAGGTCGGCGTCGCTACGGCGCGGTGGTGTATGATAGATACGTCAAGCTTCTCGGTGCGCCCGTCATCTGCTTTTTTTAAGCCCGAAGATTTCGATAATTATAATACCGAAAGAAGCGTTAATTTTTCTGATTGGAAAATTCCCGCACAAGAAAGCGGAAAAAAAGTCTGTTCGCACAGGGTTGCTTTTTCCGATTACGACCATTATTTCCACGTAAACAATACGCGATACGCAGATTTTTGTATGGACGTATTTTCTGTTGATGAACTGAAAGACAAAGCATTGTCTTCCGTGCAGATTTCTTACGTTAAACAGTGTAAGGAAAACGAGATAATTGATTTCTACCGCGTTGAAACGGCCGACGGCTTTACGGTTATAGAGGGCAGGGTGGACGGAGAACTGCGCGTGCAGACGAGGATTAAATTTGATTGAGTACAGGGCCGTATGAACTCGAAGGAAAACGTGCCGAACTATAAAATTTTAAGGCGCGAATTGAAAAGCTTAGATTTCCTTATAAAACTTTATCATTCATTATGTAATTTGCTTGACTTGTATAAATTTATTATTGTATAATCTATAAGATATGAAAAGCACTTTGCAGATAAAATCGAAAATCAATGAGTTTTACGATGCCGATAGCTATATAAACCTTTCGGCTGGCAAACTGTTTTTCGGAAAATACGGTAAAATTATTTTTTCATTTGACTGATTTATTTTTTAAATCAGTCATTATTTTTATTCAAAGGAAAGGACAGTATGAAGAACGGCAGAGTTTATTTAACTTTACAGAACGGCAAGCGTTTTGTCGGACAGCGTATAGGTTCGGACGGGGACGTCGTTGGCGAGCTTGTGTTTACGACCGGTATGACGGGATATATCGAAACGCTTACCGACCCAAGCTATTACGGACAGATAGTCGCGCAGACTTTCCCGCTGATAGGTAATTACGGTGTAATTCCGCAGGATTACGAAAGTACAAAGACGGTTGTTTCGGCGTATATAGTTCGCGAGGCGTGCGAAATACCTTCTAATTTCAGGTGCGAAAAAACGCTTGACGAATATCTTAAAGAAAACGGCGTTATAGGTGTGAGCGGGATAGACACCAGAGAGCTTACGAAAATCGTCAGAGAAGCGGGCGTAATGAACGCAGCCATAACCTCTGCGCCGTTGAAAAATTTCGAGAAGCTTAATTCGTATAAAGTTAAAAATGCCGTCGATAACGTAACTTGTCGTGAAGTTGAGTATTACGGCGACCCGAATGGCTTAAAAGTTGCCGTATGGGATTTCGGCGCGAAGGAAAATATAATTCGCGAGCTTGTAAATCGCGGTTGCTACTGCGTCAGAATTCCGTCGTTTTTTACGGACAAGCAAATAATGGATTTGAAGCCGGACGGGCTTATGCTTACTAACGGCCCGGGAGACCCTGCCGAAAACACGGGAATTATAGAAAACCTTAAACGGCTTGCAGGCAAATTGCCTATTTTCGGGATTTGCCTCGGGCATCAACTTTTCGCTTTGGCTATGGGCGGTAAGACAAAAAAAATGAAGTACGGGCACAGGGGCGCAAATCAGCCGGTTAAAAATCTGGAAACGGGCAGGGTATATATTTCCAGTCAGAATCATGGCTACGAAGTGCTTTCGTCGAGTTTACAGAATGTGGGAAGGCTTTCGTACGTTAACGCAAACGACGGCACCTGCGAAGGGTTTGATTATCCGCAGTTGAACGCATATACCGTTCAGTTTCACCCCGAAGCCTGCGGAGGGCCCCGTGACGCGGCGTTTTTATTTGATAAATTTATAAGCAACATTAAGGACGGTAAACACAATGCCTAAAAGAGAAGATATCAAAAAAGTACTTGTAATAGGTTCTGGCCCCATAGTGATAGGTCAGGCTGCAGAGTTCGATTACGCAGGCGCGCAGGCTTGCCGTATACTTAAAGATGCGGGTATCGACGTGGTTTTATGTAACTCCAACCCCGCGACGATTATGACGGATAAGGCGCTTGCAGATGAAATTTATCTCGAACCGCTGACTGTCGATACTTTAAAACGTATTATCATTAAGGAACGCCCCGACAGTTTGCTTGCCTCTCTCGGCGGGCAGACCGGGCTTACGCTCGGCTGTCAGCTTGCAAAATCGGGCTTTCTCGACGAATACGGAGTTAAGCTTATCGGTGTAAATCTCGACTCAATCGACCGTGCGGAAGACAGAGAACTGTTCAAGCAGACAATGAAAAAAATCAACCAGCCCGTTGTCCCGTCGGATATTGCTTATTCCGTCGACGAATGCGTTGCGATTGCCGAAAAAATAGGTTATCCGGTAATCATTCGCCCCGCGTACACTCTTGGCGGCGCGGGCGGCGGCGTCGCAAAGGACGAGGAGGAGCTTAGGCTTATTTCACATAACGGGCTTATGCTTTCGCCGATAACGCAGGTGCTTATAGAAAAGTATATCGGTGGATGGAAAGAGATTGAGTTCGAGGTTCTGCGCGACGGAAAAGGCAATGTGCTAACGGTCTGTTCTATGGAAAATTTCGACCCCGTAGGTATTCATACGGGCGACTCAATCGTTATTGCGCCCGCGGTGACGCTTTCGGATAAGGAATATCAGATGCTTCGTACGGCTTCGCTTGATATTATAACCGAACTCGGGATAGAGGGCGGCTGTAACTGCCAGTTTGCGCTCAATCCCGAATCTTTCGAGTACTCGGTTATAGAGGTAAACCCGAGGGTTTCCCGTTCGTCCGCGCTTGCTTCCAAAGCGACCGGCTATCCTATCGCGAAAGTTGCTACCAAGATAGCGCTCGGTTACACTCTCGACGAAATCAAAAACGACGTTACGGGCAAAACCTTTGCTTGCTTCGAGCCTACACTCGATTACGTTGTGGTTAAACTTCCGAAATGGCCGTTCGATAAATTTTTGTACGCAAAGCGCAACCTCGGCACGAGAATGAAAGCCACGGGTGAAGTTATGGCGATAGGTACAAGCTTCGAAATGGCTATAATGAAAGCCGTACGCGGCGCGGAGATTTCGGCTTCCACATTGAATATGCTCAAATTTGCCGAGCTTTCAGACGAGGAAATAGTAAACAGGCTTTCCGAGCTCAGCGACGAAAGACTGTTCGTAGTATATCAGGCCGTAAAGCGCGGCGTTTCGGTTGACCAAATCAACTCAGTTACGAAGATAGACAAGTGGTTTTTGAATAAGCTTAAAAATCTTTCCGATTACGAAAAAGAAATTGCGGATACGCATATCACCAAGGAACAATATCTTCGCGGTAAAAAGCTGGGATATCCCGATAAAGAGCTTGTAAAGCTTTCGGGCAATCCTTTGCCCAAGCACGTCAATGCGGTGTTTAAAATGGTCGACACGTGCGGGGCCGAATTTTCCGCGCAGACTCCGTATTTCTATTCGACTTACGATGAAAAGGAACACGACGAGGCAAGACCTTACGTGAAAAACAGTAAAAAGAAGAGGATAATAGTCATCGGCTCGGGGCCTATAAGGATAGGTCAGGGTATAGAGTTCGACTATTCGTCGGTTCACTGCGTTTGGGCGCTGAAAAGGCTCGGGTATGATGTAATCATAATCAACAACAACCCCGAAACTGTTTCCACCGACTTCGACACTGCGGACAGACTGTATTTCGAGTCGCTTACGCCCGAAGACGTGCAGAACGTAATCGATATAGAAAAGCCTTACGGCGTGGTTATCACTTTCGGTGGTCAGACGGCGATAAAGCTTTGCAGCTACCTTGATAAAAAAGGTGTGCGTATACTCGGTACGCCCGCCGACAGCGTCGACCTCGCGGAGGACAGAGAAAGGTTTGACGCGCTTCTCGAACAGTTCGGCATAGCGCGCCCGAAGGGGCTTACGGTTATGTCGAAGGAAGAGGCGGTCAAGGCGGCGGAAAAGCTCGGCTATCCCGTACTGCTTCGTCCGTCGTACGTTATAGGCGGGCAGAATATGACTATTGCCTTTACGCAGAACGACATAGAACGTTATATGGATGTCATCCTTGCCCAAAAGATTGAAAACCCCGTGCTTTGCGACAAGTATTTAATGGGCACCGAGCTCGAAGTAGACGCAATTTCCGACGGTGAGGAGGTGCTTATCCCGGGAATTATGCAGCATATCGAGCGCGCGGGCGTGCACAGCGGCGACTCTATTGCGGTTTATCCCCCGTATAATCTCAGCGACGCTATGCTGAAAAAGGTCGTAGATATCTCTACGAAGCTTGCAATTTCGTTAAAAACCAAAGGTCTTATCAATATTCAGTATCTGATTTATCATAACGAATTGTACGTAATCGAGGTAAATCCCCGCGCTTCGAGGACTATCCCGTATATTTCAAAGGTTACGGGCGTGCCTATGGTTGAGCTCGCTACGAGGATAATTTTAGGCGCTAAGCTTAAAAAGCTCGGTTACGGAACGGGGCTGTACCCTAATTCACCGTACGTTGCGGTAAAAGTGCCCGTGTTCTCGTTTGAAAAACTGAACGACGTTAACTCGCAGCTCGGCCCTGAAATGAAGTCTACGGGCGAGGTTCTTGGTATAGGCAAGACGATAGAGGAGGCGTTGTTTAAGGGGCTTGTTTCGGCAGGCTTCAATATGAAGCACCCTACAAAAAATAACCCTTCGGGTATTTATTTCACAATCAACGACCAGGATAAGAGCGAAATAGTAAATATCGTCAAAAAGTTTGCGGATTTGGGGCTTAAACTGTACGCGACGCACGGTACGGCTAACGTAATCAGAAGCGTCGGGCTTGAATGTACGGACGTCGCGAGGTTGTCAAGCAACGAAGAAATTTTCAAGCTTATGGACGAAGGCAAAATAGACTATATCGTTTATACGGGTAAAACCGACGTTGAGTCAATATCTAACTATATCAGTATGCATCATCACGCGATATTGCTGGGGATTACCGTATTGACTTCGCTTGACACCGCGAACGCGCTTGCCGACGTTATTGCGGGCAGGTATAACGAATTCAATACCGAGCTTGTGGACATAAACAATTTAAGGAAGGAAAAGCTTAAACTTAATTTTTGCAAGATGCACAGTTGCGGCAACGATTATATTTTCTTCAACAACATGGACAATAAAATTAACTGCCCAGAATCGCTTGCAATAAATTTCTCCGATAGGCACTATGCGATAGGTGCTGACGGCGTCGTCCTTATAGAAAAATCGGAAGTTGCCGACGCAAAGGTGCGCGTATTCAACCGCGACGGTAGCGACGGCGGTATGGCGGCAAACCCGATGAGGTGTGTTGCAAAATACCTTTTCGATAACGGTATGGCGGGCGAAAATTTGTCTGTCGAGAGCAGCAACGGAGTAAACAGGCTTTTCGTAAACTCCTTTAACGGCAAGGCGAGCTCTGTTTCGGTAAATCTTGGTAAAGCCGTTTTTGACGGAAAATTAATTCCGTCGAAGTTTGATGGAGAGATAATCGGTAAAGAGTTGACTTTCGGCGGGAAAACGTATAATATAACGCTTGTAAACGTAGGTAACCCGCATTGCGTCATATTCTGCGATAAAGTGGAAGAAGCCGATATGGAAGAAATCGGTCAGGCTGTTACCGAATCCGGTTATTTTCCCTACGGAGTATACATTGAATGTGTGCGTGTAGTAAACAACGTGACGATTAAGCTTCGTTTATGGGAAAAGAGAAACGGTGAAACTTTGTCATGCGGAACGGCTGCTGCTGCGGCGGCAGTTGCGGCGGTTTTGAACGGCTATTGTTTTAAAAACGAAATAATTACCGTTAAGCTTAAAGGCGGCGATTTGTTTGCGAAATACGACGAAAACGGCGACGTCGAGCTTGACGGAACGGTTAAACAATCTTTTGAGGGTATGATAGAAATTTAATGATTTACCTGGATAATGCAGCTACCGCGCGGCCTGATGCCGAGTGTTACAAAGCCGCGGAAAAATATATTTTGACTGATTATTATAATCCTTCCGCACTCTATGCGGGAGGTTATAATTTGCATCTCGAATTAAAGAAAGCCGGTCGCAATATTTTGTCGCTCGTTGCCGATGATGAGAATTATTCGATAATTTTCACTTCGTGCGGGACGGAAGCCGATAATCAGGCGATTTTCTGCGGTGGGAGGCGAGGTAACGTGGTTACGACAGGTGGCGAGCACTCCGCAGTCTTTTCCTCGGCGACCGAACTAAGCAGGCGTGGCATCGAAGTGCGTTTTGCCGGGCTTAACCCGGACGGAAGCGTTAACGAGGAGGAGCTTTTGAAGCTTGTGGACGAAAAAACTTCGCTGGTTTCGGTTATACATGTAAATAACGAAACGGGGGCAGTCAACGACATTGCCACGATTTCCGAAGCGGTAAAAAACAAAAATCCGCGTACGCTGTTTCACTCGGACGGGGTGCAGGCTTTCGGTAAACTGAATTTCAGGCTGACTGAAAACATCGATATGTATTCCGTCAGCGCGCATAAAATAGGCGGAATTAAGGGGTGCGGTGCGCTTATTAAGCGAAAAAAATTGATAATTAATCCTTATATTTACGGTGGCGGTCAAGAGCGGAATTTGCGCAGCGGCACCGAGAACGTATTCGGTATTAAATTTTTCGAGCTTGCCGCATTAAAACGTTTTAAACACTTAAAAGAAAATTTTGCGCATGTAAGCGAATTGAACGAACTGCTTCGTGAAAAACTCGATAAAAGTTTATTTAAAATAATTTCTTCATATAATTCTTCACCGTATATCCTGACGGTTGCGGCGGACGGCGTACGCGGCGAAACGATTTTGCACGAAGCGGACGACAGGGGTTTAATTATCGGAACGGGTTCTGCTTGTTCGTCTAACGAAAAAAAGAGATATTCGCGCGTGATACTCTCTTGCGGAATTTCTGAAAGTATGGCCGACGGGATATTGCGTATCAGTTTTTCACATGAAAATACTGTTGAAGAAATCAGCAGCGCAGCGGAAATATTAAACAGTATTGTAAAAAAAAGAAAAGATAAGATGGCGTAAAAAATGGAAAAAGTAATTATTATTAGATACTCCGAAATGCACTTAAAGGGCAAAAACAGGGGATGGTTTGAACGGGTTTTTGCCGTAAATATGGAAAAAAGCCTTAAAGGTATTCGTCACGAAATCCGTCGTTACAGCGGAAGATATTTAATTGAAAATTTCGAGGAAAGTCAGACGGAAAGAATACTCGGCGCTTTAAAAAAGGTTTTCGGTATACATTCTTACAGCGTCGGACTTAAAACTTCCGCCGATTTGGACGCTGTTTTTGCCGCAGCAAATTCAGTCTGCGACAAAAACGGAACATTCAAGGTCGAGTCGCACCGCGCCGACAAAACTTTCCCATTGAATTCGATGCAGATAAGCGCACAAATAGGGGGGCGGTTGCTCGATTGCAATCCTAATCTTAAAGTAGACGTGCACGAACCGCAGTTTATTATTAACGTTGACATAAGAGAAAACGGTACGGCGCTTGTATTCAATAAATTTTTCAAGGGCGCAGGCGGTATGCCCGTAGGGACTTCAGGAAAAGGAATGCTCCTTATTTCGGGGGGGATAGACAGCCCGGTTGCAGGGCATATGATAGCTAAGCGCGGTATGGAAATCGATTGTATTCATTTTCACAGTTATCCTTATACGAATATGCAGGCGCGGGAAAAGGTCGAGGAGCTTGCGAATAAGCTTTCCGCATATACCTGCGGCACAAAACTCAACATTGTATCCGTCACGCATATTCAGGAAGAAATACATAAAAAGTGCAACGGAGATTATATGGTAACAATGTTGCGGCGATTTATGATGCGTATTGCCGAAAGGGTTGCGCAGAAAAGCGGCGCGCAGTGTCTTATTACGGGTGAGAGTCTTGCGCAGGTAGCGAGCCAGACAATCGAGGGTATGACTTCGTCAAACAGCGTCGTTGAAAAGCTTCCAGTGTTAAGGCCGCTTTGCGGATTTGATAAAGACGAAATAATCGAAAGAAGCAGAGCGATAGGTACTTACGAAACTTCAATCGAACCTTATGAAGATTGTTGCACCGTATTTTTGCCTAAGCACCCCGTAACCAGACCGAAAATGAACGACGTTTTGGCGGAAGAGGAAAAGCTTGACGTTGAACAACTTATAGAAGAGGCCTTGAATACGCTCGAAGTAATTAAAATTTAAAAAAGCGCCGAAAGGCGCTTTTTTTATTGATTGAACCAGTCTCTGTTTACGATATCGGGAAGAGGTTCGTATTTTTCGTTTGTGAGATTTACGCTCGGCAGCGAAATTGTTTTTCCGTAAAACTTTCTGTTGCCATCGTCGTAGTAGGGGGTTACGGTATAAGTGTAAATTCCTTTTTCGGGCATGTCTGTTATTTTGTTTTTCCATTTTCCGTCATAAATTGTTATTGTTTTGCCATTGTTTGTGCGTTTAATGGCAAATGAATAGTACTTTGCGTGACATAATTCGATGTTTACGGCTGAATTTGTTACTGTTATCGACGGGGGCTGTATTACGGGTAATGAAAATTTCGATGATTGCGTATAGTTTTCCGCGCCTTTTAAAACCTTTACTGTCAATATGTTTAATTTAGGACAAACGGGGTCGGCAAGGATAATTTTGTCGTTTTTTTCATATTCTTCCCTGTCTATAGTTATCGTTGACGTACCGCTTACGGTGTCTATCGGCAATGGGCGGTGCTTCGCATAAATACTTTCAAGAACTTCATTCATGATTTTACAGCAGTCGTTTCCGCCTGTAATTTCGCTTCGCTTGTTGTCTTTGTCGCCCAGCCATACGGCGATACAATGTTCGCTCGTATAGCTGACGGTGTAAGCGTCGGTATTGCCTTCGGCGTTTCCGCACGTGCCGGTTTTGGAGGCGACGTCGAAATTTAGATTTTTAAGCTTTTTGGCGGTCCCGCTTTTGGTTGTTTCAATCAAAATCTCGTTTATTAAGGAGCAGGTGCCCGCAGAAAATACATTATTTTTTATAGTTTCGGGGCGGTAAATTCTTTTGCCGTCCTTGGTTATTATTTCTTTAATAAAGCGGGACGGCGCGTAATTGCCTCCGTTGGCGAAAACGGAATATTTGTCGGCAAGTTCTTTTAAGCTCAGTCCGTATTTCATACCGCCGAGTGCGAGCGAAAGGTTTTTTTCGTCGTCTTCGAGTTTTATATCCATTGCCGTAAGATATTTTTCGCAATTTTTGACGGTAAGCGAATTAAGCGTTTTTACGGCGGGAATGTTGTAACTGTTCTTTATGCTGTCTTTTACGGTGACTAAGCCGTGATATTTTTTATCGTAATTTTCGGGCTTATAACCGTTGAAATCCGTTTTTTCGTCGTTAATGCGCGTAAAGGGAGTGAGAAGCTTTTCCTCGATAGCCGGCGCGTATACGAAAAGGGGTTTTACGGTAGAGCCGGGCTGCCTTTTTGCGTTACCGATCGTGCTTTTGAATGCTTTGACTCCGCCGCTTATATTATCTGTTATTATGACGGCGTTATCGCCGGTATAATCTATGTCTTCGATATACGTTTGAATGTTGCCGTTGAGGTACGTTTTTATTATACAGCCTTCGCTTAAAGTGTATCTCCCGAAGTCAAGCTCTTCGAGTTCGTCGAAAATTGCGTCAATATAATCTCCGTATTGCTCCGAAGAAGAATTTTTTTCGGTGTTGAGCGGGCTTTCCACTGCCGAATTGAATTCAGTTTGGTCAATGTATCCGCATTCGAGCATTGCGTTCAGTACGACTTTTCTGCGGTAAAGGCACTTTTCTGGATTTTTAAAAGGCGAAAAATTGTTCGGCGACGTTAAAAGCCCAACTATTGTCGCGCTTTCTTCGAGGTTAAGGCTGTCCGCGTTCTTATTGAAATAAAACTGCGACGCGCTCTGTAAACCGTAGCAGCTGTGCCCGAAGTATATTGTGTTGAGATACATTTCGAGTATCTGATTTTTATTATATTTTTTTTCGAGCCGACGCGTCAACTTGATTTCATAAAGCTTGCGTTTTATTGTTTTATCCTGCGATAAATGTGTGTTTTTAATAAGCTGCTGGCTTATGGTGGAAGCTCCTTCTTTAAACGAGCCGGATGTGATGTTTTTGTACAAAGCTTTTAACATTCGTTTATAGTTAAGCCCGTTATGCTTAAAAAACGTTCTGTCCTCGGATGCTATAAACGCGTCGATTGTATGTTTTTGTAAATTTTCAACCGAAATACTTTTCTTCTGCGCGCTCAAAGAAGCGGATGTTATTTCGTTATTTTCGTCGTCGTAAATTATTACGCTTTGCCCTGTTCCGCAAAGCTTGCTTTCGTCGAGTTTTGCGTCTTTGGTGATAATAAGATAAGTAAAATAAGGTATTGCGAGAGCTATCGCAAACACCGATAAAATTATTATTGAAATTTTTAAAAACTTTTTCATTAATTTTAGTATTTATAAAATTAAATATTTGTTGCAAAACAATTGAAAAAAGTTACAAAAAACTGTATAATCAAATATGTATGCAAAAGAATTTTCACATAATAACGTACGGTTGTCAGATGAACGTACATGAATCCGAAAAAATTGCCGGTATGCTTACCGAATTAGGATATTCGCAATGCGAAAATATTGCCGCCGCGGACGTCGTGGTTTTCAATACGTGCTGTATAAGGGAAAATGCCGAAAACCATGCTTTCGGCAATATCGGTATGCTTAAAAAGCTTAAAAGCAGTAAGCGCGATATGATTATTGCGGTCGGCGGTTGTCTGCCTCAGCAAATGGGGAAAGCCGATAATTTGCATGAAAAATTCCCTTACGTGGATATAATTTTCGGCACGCATAATCTTCATAAATTTAAGGAATATTTGCTTTTAAAACAAACGCGCAGAAAATCTGTGATAAAGATAGAGGACGATGCCGGGATAATTTTTGAGGACGATAAACCGTTCAGGACAAGCTATCCTAACGCATGGGTAAACATAACTTACGGTTGCAATAATTTTTGCAGTTACTGTATTGTGCCTTATGTGCGAGGCAGGGAAAGGAGTCGTAAATCGGAAAATATTCTTGCCGAAATCAGAAATCTTATAAAAGATGGGTACAAGGAAATTACTTTACTCGGGCAAAACGTAAACTCGTACGGTAACGGCACGAATGATTTGTCATTTCCCGAACTTCTGGAAAAAATTGCCGCAATGGACGGAAAGTTCAGGTTACGTTTTATGACGAGTCATCCGAAAGATTTTTCCGAAGAGCTTGCAAAGGTAATTGCGGAAAATCCGAAAATATGCAGACAGGTTCATTTGCCCGTACAAAGCGGTTCGGACACAATACTTAAAGCAATGAACAGAAAATACACTTCCGCCGATTATCTTAAAAAAATCGAAATTCTTAAAAAATACGTGCCAGATTGCGCGGTTACAACCGATTTGATTGTGGGGTTTCCGGGCGAAACGGAGGAGGATTTCAAAGCGACGCTTGAGCTTGTGAATAGGGTGGATTATTCTTCCGCATTCACTTTCGTTTATTCGCGGCGCAACGGCACGGTGGCTGCAAGTATGCCCGACCAGATACCCGAAGAGGTTTCAAAAGACAGGATAATCCGACTTGTCGAACTTGTTAATACGCTGACACGAGAGCATTCGAAAAAGTACGTTGGTAAAACGGTCGAAGTTCTGTGCGAGGGATACGACGATAAAAAGAAAATGTATCTCGGTAGGGACGAATACGGAAGAATGGGGTATTTTGAAAACGACAAAGACGTTATAGGCGAATTTGTTGATATCAAAATTACAAACGCGAACGGCGTTTCGTTGATAGGTGAAAAGGTTTAAGGTATAAAAATGGCTCTCTCACAGATGATGCAGCATTATTTATCCGTAAAAGATAAATATAAGGATTGTATAATTTTTTACAGGCTCGGCGATTTTTACGAGATGTTTTTCGACGACGCGAAAAGGGCGTCCAAGCTTCTTGATTTGACTTTGACGGGTCGCGATTGCGGGCTTTCGGAGCGCGCTCCGATGTGCGGAGTTCCGTTTCATGCGGCTGACGGGTATATTGCGAAACTCGTTTCTATGGGTGAAAAGGTTGCAATCTGCGAACAGCTCGAAGAGGCTTGCGCGGGTAAAGGTATAGTTGCCCGCGACGTTATAAAGGTGGTGACCGCAGGTACTATAACCGACGACGGGCAGCTTGACGAAAAGCAGAACAACTACGTCTGCTGCGCAATGAAAAACGGGGAAGCGGTAGCACTTTCCTGGGCGGACATTACGACGGGTGAATTTGTAGCATCCGAGTTTGCGGGTGGAGATTGTGTGAAACAAGCGCTGACGCAAATGGTTAAACTCGGCGTTAAGGAAATTATCTGCAACGACGAAATGTTGTTTGCGTGTAAAAACGCGGTGGAGGTTGAGCGCGGAATTTTACCGCATTTTTCGAATTATCCCGCATGGGCGTTCGGATACGCCGCCGCCGAAAGAGTGGTTTTGGAGCAGCTCAACGCAAAGTCGTTGCAAGCGTTTCCCATAAGCGGTAAGCCTAATGCAGTGGGGGCGTCGGGCGCTCTTTTACAGTATTTAAAAGAAACCCAGATGCATGCGCTAAAAAATATAGACGGAGTAAAGTATCTTAAAAACGATACTTTTATGCAGCTTGACGAAGCGGCGATAAAAAATCTCGAGCTCGTTAAAACTCTGGGCGGCGGTAAAAAATACGGTTCGCTTCTTTGGCTTATGGATAAAACTTGCACCGCGATGGGGGCAAGGCTTTTATATAACTGTATTTTGTATCCGTTCGCCGACGCCAACGCGATTAATTACCGGCTTGACGGTGTTGAAGAGCTGTTCAACGCGACGGTTATTCGTCTCGGGCTTGTCGACCTTCTCAAAGGCGTAAAGGACGTGGAAAGGCTGACCGGTAAAATAAGCAACAACCTTGTATCGCCGAAAGACTGTCTTGCGCTGGCTCAGTCAATTTCCGCAATTCCTAATATCAAATTCAGGCTTGCCGGCTTTAAATCGAAAATCATCAGCGACATAACGGACAAGCTTTATGATTTATCCGCGGTTTCCGAGCTTATCGAAAGGGCTATCACCCCCGAGCCGCCCGCTCAGATGAAGGACGGCGGTTACATAAAGCGGGGTTACAGCGCGCAGCTGGACGAATTGCGCGAGGTCAGGAACAATGCAAGCAAGCTTATTCTCGAAATGGAGTCGAGGGAGCGTGATTCGACGGGGATAAGAACTTTGAAAATCGGCTTTAACCGTGTTTTCGGATACTTTATCGAGGTTTCAAAGTCTTTTAAGGATAAAGTTCCTCTTAATTATCAACGCAGACAGACGCTTGCGAATGCCGAGCGATACACGACAGAGGAGCTTAAAGAGCTCGAAAGTAAAATACTCGGCAGCGAGGAGCTTGCTTTAAAGCTCGAAGCTCAGCTTTTCGACTATATTAAAACCGTGCTCGCGGAAAATATAAATAAACTCAAAATTATATCCTCGGCAGTCGCGCTTCTTGATTTGATTGTTTGTTTTGCCGAAATATCCAAAACCAACAAATACGTCCGCCCGACGATAGTTGAAAGCAATGAGCCTTTGATAATCAAAGACGGCAGGCACCCCGTCGTTGAAATTATTTCAAAGGAAAGATTTATTCCCAACGACGTCACGCTCGATGAGGGCGAAAATAAAACTATAATTCTTACCGGACCTAATATGGCGGGTAAAAGCACTTATATGCGCCAGACTGCAGTAATTGCGATTATGGCGCATCTGGGATGTTTTGTAGCGGCGAAATTCGCGCAGATTCCCGTAATCGACCGCGTGTTTACGCGGGTTGGGGCGAGCGATAATCTGATTTCTGACCAGAGTACGTTTATGGTTGAAATGATAGAGGTTGCTTCGATTTTACAGAACGCAACGCGAAACAGCCTTTTGATTTTAGACGAGGTGGGCAGAGGCACGAGTACGTACGACGGGCTTTCGATAGCCTGGGCGGTCATCGAGCATATAACCAAAAAAATCGGTGCAAAGACCATGTTTGCGACGCATTATCACGAATTGACCGGGCTTGAAACTAAGCTTGAAGGGGTTAAAAACTACAAAATTTCCGTCCGTGAAATAAACGGCGGGATTGTGTTTTTGCGCAAGATTATGCGCGGCGGGGCCAACCGGAGCTTCGGTATTGAGGTTGCTTCGCTTGCCGGGGTTCCGCAGTGCGTTACGGACAGAGCAAAGAGTATTTTAAAAAGTATTGAGAACGGCGACAGAGAATTTGATACGGTTGCCGAAGAGGCTCCGCCCGAAAAAGAACTTACCGAAGTTGAAAAGATATTGAGTGAAATCAATATGGATACTTTATCGCCTATGCAGGCTTTTATGCTTTTGGGTGATTTGGTTGAAAAGGTTAAAATATGAAAAAAATAAATATCTTAACGAAAAGTATTTATAACAGAATTGCGGCGGGCGAAGTTGTGGATCGTCCGTATTCGGTTGTAAAGGAACTTGTAGAAAACAGTATTGACGCCGGCTCTACCGAAATTACAGTTTACATCGAGCGGGGTGGCAAGCAGCTAATCAAAGTATGCGATAACGGGTGCGGCATAGACCGGGAGGATATGCGTGCCGCGTTTTTCCCGCATGCGACAAGTAAAATTTCCCGCGCGGAGGATTTGGATAAAATTACAACGCTCGGTTTCAGGGGTGAAGCTCTTGCGAGTATTTCCGCGGTTGCTAAAGTTGAAATGATTTCTGTAACGGAGGGTAACTCTGCGTATAGCGTGGCTTGCGTTGACGGAACCGTCGGAGCAATCGAACCGTCGGTTTTGGTTCGGGGTACGGAAATCTGCGTACGCGATTTATTTTATAATACACCCGTCCGCGCCAAATTTTTGAAGCAAGATAAGAAGGAGGAAGCCGACGTAACGAATTTCGTAACACGTTTCATTCTTGGTAATCCGGAGATTTCTTTCAAATATTATGCCGACGGCAAGCTTATTTTACAATCGCACGGCGGCGGGCTCGACGAGGCGGTCGCTCAGGTGTACGGCGCGAAAGTTATCTCACAGTGCTTTAAAATAAATGCGGAAAAAGACGGGGTTAAACTCAGCGGCTTTATCGGAAATCAGAACTTTTTTAAGCCGAACAGAACTTATCAGAGTTTGTTTCTTGACGGAAGATATATAGTAAATAATACCGTAAGTACGGCAATTTCTAATGCATACGCAAACTATGCAATGAAACGGCAGTATCCTTTTTACGTCCTGAATATGCGGGTTCCGTCGGATTTTGTCGACGTAAACGTTCACCCGAACAAAGCCGACGTAAGGTTTGCAGATAATAAAACGGTATTCGGTGCGGTTTATAAAATAGTTCTTTCTATACTCGACGGCAACGCTTCGGCGGCGCAGTTCGTTGTTGACAGTGTAAGATTGCCGGAAATCAAATCTACGATTGATGAAAACAAGAATAAAGTTTTTTCGACGGACGCCGAAAAAAACGACGTGATTGAAAAGGTTGACGAGAGAAAAGATAAACCTGTGGAGCAGATTAGTGTAGGCGTCGGTGAAATTAAAGAGGAAAAGCCCGTAAAATATTATGACCCGCTTCTTGACGAGCCGTTTAAATATATGCCGGAGCCCGAACCTTTGAAAATGATTGTATCGAACGATACGATGTCGGGCGGATTATACGGTGATGCGCGGATAGACGAAACTTATAAGCGCCGAAAACACGAGCAACAGATGATAGAATTCGAAAGCCGCAAGTATAAGGGCAATCTTTTCAATACATACCTTATATACGAAGTATGCGATAAGATTTACTTAATCGACCAGCACGCCGCACACGAGAGGTTTATTTATGACAGACTGCGTGAAAAGATGGTAAACAGAAAAATAGACAGACAGTGCTTTTTGATACCGTATCTTTTCGGTACGAACGTGCAGGAAACGGAGTTTATCGAACAGAATATTTCCGTTATCAGAAGTCTCGGCTTCGATTTGAAGCCGTTCGGTGTACAATCGTTCAGGGTTGACGAAGTTCCTGCTGATTTGAAGGATATAAACCTTGAAGAATTTTTCGGTGAAATACTTTCAGATATTAAATCGTTGAAAGAAATCAAGATAGAGGATATACTCAAAGACAAATTAGCGATTATGGCTTGCAAACACGCTGTAAAAGGTGGGATGAAGCTTACCGATGAAGAGGTTGACAAGCTTTTTGAACTGTTACACGGTAATATGGGGTTAAAGTGTCCTCATGGCAGACCTGTGTGCGTTGAGCTAACAAAAAAAGATATAGAAAAAATGTTTAAAAGGTTGGTTTGATTTGGGTAAACTGCTTGTAGTTTGCGGGCCGACTGCAACGGGTAAAAGCGATATTGCCGTAAATTGCGCGTTAAAGCTCGGTTCGGAGGTTGTTTCAGCCGATTCGCAGCTTGTTTATAAGGGGCTGAATATAGGTACTGCTAAACCTACGTCGGAAGAAATGCGCGGAATAAAGCATCATATGATTGATATTGTTTCGCCAAAAAGCGAATTCAGTGTGTCTGATTATATGCGACTTTCTGAGCCGGTTGTCGACGGGCTTTTAAAAAACGGCAAAATACCCGTGGTGTGTGGCGGTACGGGGTTTTATATAAATTCGCTTTTGTTTGATTTCAGTTACGGCAACGTCGCGGCTGATTGCGAAGTAAGAAAAAAGTACGAAAAAATTGCCGAAGAGAACGGGAAAGAATATGTTTTCAATCTTTTGAGGAGTATCGATAAGGAAACCGCGGAAAAACTGCACGTCAACGATGTTAAGCGTGTTATACGCGCTCTGGAAATATATGAATCAAGCGGAGTAAAAAAATCCGATATAAGAGACGGTAAAAAATTGAAACGTAATTATTTTGCGGTTGCAGTCGATTACCTCCGTGAAGAGCTGTACGAAAGAATAAACCTCAGGGTTGATAAGATGTTTAAAAACGGACTGGTAGATGAGGTTAAAAAACTGCTTGACGGTGGAATAAGTGAAAATTCTCAATGTATGCAGGCAATAGGCTACAAAGAAGTTGTCCAAGGTTTAAAAAACAAAGATAATTTAAGTACTATGCGTGACATAATTAAGCAAAACACGCGTCGTTACGCAAAAAGGCAGATTACATTTTTTAAACAACTCGATAAAATTAAGTGGCTTTCGCCGAACGAGGCGACTGCCGAACGAATTCTGGAACTATATTATAATGCGAAATAACGAATTTATAAAAAATTGCGAAAACAGATTAAAAGACAGATTTGAAACAGCGGAAGAAATAGCTTATTTTAATCAAAAAAAGGTTTTGAACGCCTTTTCCGAGTGTCGCATTGCGCTGCGTCATTTTAACGGTACGACGGGATACGGGTATGACGACGAGGGCAGGGATAGCCTCGGTAAGCTGTATGCTAAGGCTTTCGGTGCGGAAAGCGGAATAGTTTCACCTCATCTGCTTTCAGGCACGCATGCGCTTACCGTAGCATTATTCGGGCTTCTGCGCCCTGCGGATACTCTCTTTTGTATCAGCGGAATGCCGTACGACACGTTGCGCGGGGTTATTTTCGGTAAAAATAACGGTTCTTTAAAAGATTTTGGGATAAATTTCGACTGCGTCGACTTAAAAGGCGGCAAATTCGATTTTGACGTAATTTCCGAAAAATTCAACGATAAAGTTAAGGTTGTTTATATTCAGCGTTCGCGCGGGTATGAGCTTCGTGACGCGTTTTCTTGCGAGGAAATAGGCGAAGCGTGCAAATTTGTAAGAAAGCTCGGGTTTAAGGGCTGTATTTTCGTAGATAACTGTTACGGCGAATTTGTCGAAAAAGAAGAGCCTACGGAAGTGGGGGCAGACTTAATCGTCGGTTCGCTCATAAAAAATGCGGGCGGCGGGCTTGCTCCTAACGGCGGGTATATCTGCGGAAAAAGCGAATATGTTGAATTGATTGGCAAAAGACTGACAGCACCTTCGCTCGGGCTTGAAGTCGGCTCTTATCAGGGCGGTTACACATGTTTTTATCAAGGACTGTTTCTTGCTCCGCATACCGTATGTCAGGCTGTAAAATGCAGCCTTTTGATTGGTGCGGCAATGGCTGAGTTGGGTTATACAAACTATCCCTCGCCTGATAAAACGCCCCACGACATTACGCGTGCAATCAAATTCAACGATAAAGAATCAATGCTGGGTTTTATACGCGAAATTCAGTATGCGTCTCCGGTAGACGGTTACGTCACCTGCGAGCCTTGGGATATGCCCGGCTACGACGATAAAATAATAATGGCGGCAGGAACTTTCGTTTCCGGCGCGTCGATTGAGCTTTCTGCAGACGGCCCCGTAAAGCCGCCGTATATTGCGTATTTTCAAGGCGGCTTAACTTACGAACACGGCAAGTACGCGCTTGAAAAGATTTTAAACGCTTTAAGGAAATAAAAAAACACTCCAAGGTTAAGGGGTGAGTTCTATATGGATTAAAGTGCTATAATGATTGTACGATAAACAGTAATTTAGCGGAGATTTTAATATGCTTACAACAGAGCCAACTATTGAAATGATTCAGGAGTGGAAATGCATATATAACGAAAATCGTGATAAGTTGAAACCGAATCGGAAAAGCGGAGCAGAAATAAATGATTATTTTTGCAACAAATATCGTTTTGAAAAATTAGATTCTTTATCTTTTCATGATGTCGTAGAATTCAACATTATGAAAAATGAATCTAATAGAGAGAAATTACCGCAAGGTGCAGTACCGCAAATTGTTGCATATAAAGCTAAAGATTCATCTGTTTTAGTCGGGATTGATTTAGTTACGGGGTTTTTCCATATTGAAGGAAAAGATATTAATAGAGTGGCGGAAATTTACGATGACCTTTTTCTGTTCAGAGGATTAGACGAAACAGATATAAAAAATTATTTTTTAGTCGCACAATACATTCATTGCTTGAATAACAAATTATCATAGTAACGATAAATTTCAATTTATCGTTATTAAAATGTATAGTTAAAAAGCTCTCGAACATATCGTTCGAGAGCTTTTGTCCTTGCTTGAAAGTTTTTAGTTTTTTAATTCCCTATGGGAAGTGCGTTTTAACTTGGAGTGTTTTTTTGTTTTAAGTTTTTAATACATACCGCCCATATCGGGGTTGCCGCCCATAGGTGCAGCGGCGGGAGGGGTGGGTATATCTGTTACGATACTTTCAGTTGTCAGCAGAGTTGCCGCAACCGAAGCCGCATTTTGAAGAACCGAACGGGAAACCTTAGTCGGGTCGAGAATGCCGCTTGCAACCATATCGGTATATTCGTTTTTAAGCGCGTCGAAACCGTAATTCTTCTTTTTGGAGCTTAAAATATTATTTACTATAACAGAACCGTCAAAGCCTGCATTTTTGGCAATCTGACGTACGGGTTCTTCGATTGCTTTCATAACGATAGCCGCGCCCGTTTTTTCATCGCCCTCGAGAGTCTCGATAAGCTTTTTAAGTTCGGGAATGGTAGAAAGGAGTGCGACGCCGCCGCCGGGTACTATACCTTCTTCGACTGCCGCGCGGGTTGCTGCGAGCGCGTCTTCTATGCGGAGCTTCTTTTCCTTCATTTCTACTTCGGTTGCCGCGCCTACGTTTATTACCGCAACGCCGCCTGCAAGCTTTGCAAGCCTTTCCTGCAATTTTTCTTTATCGTAATCGGACGTAGTTTCGGCAATCTGCGCCTTAATTGAGGATACGCGCGCTTTTATGTCTTTTGCGTCGCCTGCGCCGTTAATAATAGTGGTGTTATCTTTATCGACTTTAATCTGTGAGGCTTTGCCGAGCATATCCGTAGTAACGTCTTTGAATTCGTATCCCAAATCACTTGAAATCACGGTGCCGCCTGTAAGAATTGCGATATCTTCGAGCATTGCTTTTCTTCTGTCGCCGAAGCCGGGGGCTTTGACCGCTACGCAGTTCAAAACGCCTTTAAGCTTGTTTACGATAAGCGCGGCAAGCGCGTCGCCCTCGACATCCTCCGCAATTATTAAAAGCCTTGCGCCCTGCTGAGCAATAGGCTCGATTACGGGCAGTATTTCCTGCAATGCGGATATTTTTTTGTCGGTTATGAGTATATAGGGGTTGTCGAGCACGGCTTCCATTTTATCGGTGTTTGTCACCATATAGGCGGAAGCATAACCTCTGTCAAACTGCATTCCTTCTACGGTCGTCAGCTCGGTTGCCATAGTTTTGCCTTCTTCAACCGTGATAACGCCATCCTTGCCGACTATTTCCATAGCGTTTGCTATCAGTTCGCCGATTTTTTCGTCGCCTGCGGAAATCGAAGCAACCTGAGAAATACCGAGCTTGTTTTCAACGGGCTTGGAAATCGATTTGATTTTTGCGACGGCTGTTTCAACCGCTTCCGAAATGCCTTTTTTAAGTATTATGGGATTAGCGCCGGCGGCAAGGTTTTTAAGCCCTTCTTTTACGATAGCCTGAGCAAGCACGACGGCGGTAGTGGTGCCGTCACCCGCGACGTCGTTCGTCTTTGTGGAAACTTCTTTTACGAGCTGTGCGCCCATATTTTCAAACGGGTCCTCAAGCTCGATTTCCTTTGCTATGGTCACGCCGTCGTTAGTGATGAGGGGTGCGCCGAATTTTTTATCGAGTACTACGTTTCTGCCTTTGGGGCCGAGCGTTATTTTTACCGTATCGGCAATTACGTTTACGCCCGTTTCAAGCTTTTTTCTTGCTTCGTCACCGTATTTAATCTGTTTAGCCATAATTTTAAACTCCTTTTATTTACTCGACAATAGCCAGAATATCGTTTTGGCGTATTATCGTATATTCTTTATCGTCAACTTTAACTTCGGTTCCGCTGTACTTCGCAATCAGAACTTTATCGCCTACTTTAACCTGCATCTTTACGTCTTTACCGTCAATCACACCGCCGGGGCCGACTGCAACGACAACGCAGGTTGCGGGTTTTTCCTGTGCGGACGAAGTGAGATAAAGTCCGCTTTTTGTTTTTTCTTCGGCTTTAAGTCCTTCGACTACTACCTTATCGAATAAAGGCTTGATTTTCATAAAAATTCCTCCGAAATTTTGTTATTTTTTTGTACGGTTATTTTATAAACTAACGAAAATAAAATAAAACATAATAATGTAAAAAATTGCTTTTTAATAAAATATGTGTTAAAATTTATGTATTAAATTAAAGAGGCTGCTTATATATGGATAAGTGGGATAAACGCTTTATGGAAATGACCGAGCTTATAGGAAGCTGGTCAAGCTGTTTTCAGGAAAACAGGCATGTGGGCGCGGTAATTGTCAGGAACAAACGCGTTATAGCTACGGGCTACAACGGTGCGCCGCAGGGCATAAAAAGCTGCGTCGACAAAAAGGAGTGTATGCGCAAAATCCGCGGTATCGAAAGCGGAACCATGCACGAATTATGTTATGCCGTTCACGCCGAACAGAACGCCATAATTCAGGCCGCGCGCGTAGGTTGCAGTGTCGAGGGGTGTACGCTTTATTGCACTCATCAGCCTTGTGTAATCTGTGCAAAAATCATAATTAATTCGGGCATAGCCCGCGTAGTTTACAAGGAAGGATATCCGGACGGATTTTCGCTTCAGCTTTTCGAAGAGGCGGGCGTGAAGCTCGAAAAATACGACGAGCTTTAAATATTATGAAAAGATTAAATGTTTTACTTGCTGTTGTAATGTTTACAGCACTGATTGCGGTTTTATTCATCGGGTGCGACTTTTCAGGTAATAATGCGCCCGATAACAACATGACCGAAAACGAAACAGATAAAGGAGAAGATAATACTATGCAAAACCCTATCGTTACAATCGAAATGGAAAACGGTAAATTAATCAAAGCGGAGCTTTTCCCCGAGAAAGCCCCTAACACGGTAAATAATTTCGTTAGCCTCGTAAAAAGCGGATTTTACGACGGGCTTATTTTTCACAGGGTTATTTCCGGCTTTATGATTCAGGGCGGTGATCCCGCCGGCGTAGGCACGGGCGGCCCCGGTTATCACATCAAGGGTGAGTTTGCCTTGAACGGTTTTAAACAGAACGATATCAAACACGAGCGCGGAGTTCTTTCTATGGCTCGCGCGATGGCGCCCGACAGCGCCGGTTCGCAGTTTTTTATAATGCATCAAAATTCTTCGCACCTCGACGGGCAATACGCCGCTTTTGGAAAGGTAACGGAGGGAATAGAGGTTGTCGACGAAATAGCTTCGGTAAAAACCGACTGGAACGACAAGCCCAAAACGCCGCAGACAATGAAAAGGGTTACGGTCGAAACTTTCGGCGTTGAATATCCCGAACCCATAAAATGCTGAGAGACGGAGTAATGCCATGATTGACAATAATATTTATCAAAACCCGTTGATTACAAGATACGCAAGCCCTGAAATGGCTGAAAATTTCGGCGACAAAAAACGCTTTACGCTCTGGCGCAAGCTTTGGGTTGCGCTTGCTGAAGCCGAAATGGAGCTCGGGCTGAATATTTCGAAGTCGCAAATCGACGAAATGAAGAAATATGCGGACGACGTGAATTTCGAAGTTGCGGAAAAGTACGAGCGTGAAGTACGTCACGACGTTATGGCGCACGTTCACGCTTTCGGCGACCAGGCAAAATCCGCAATGCCGATAATTCACCTCGGCGCGACAAGTTGCTTTGTGGACTGCAATTCCGAGCTTATTATTTTAAACGACGCGCTTAAAATAATCAAAAGCAAGCTTGTCAACGTAATGGATAAGCTCCGTACGTTTGCTTTGAAGTATAAAAATATGCCCACGCTCGGTTTTACGCATTTACAGCCCGCCCAGCTTACTACGGTGGGTAAACGCGCAACGCTTTGGTTGCAGGATTTGACTATGGACTACAACAACCTCGTCAATCTGCAAGCTTCGTTGAAGCTTCGCGGCGTTAAGGGGACGACGGGTACGCAGGCAAGCTTTATGGAGCTTTTCGGCGGCGACGAAGAAAAGGTCAAAACGCTTGAAAAACTTGTAGTAAAAAAGTTGGGTTACGAAAAGGTTTTCGGTGTTACCGGTCAAACCTATCCGAGGAAGTTCGATTACAATGTGCTTTGCGTACTTTCGCAGATTGCCCAAAGCGCGTACAAATTTTCAAACGATATCCGTATTTTACAGAATATGAAGGAAATCGAAGAGCCGTTTGAAAAATCTCAGATAGGTTCTTCGGCAATGGCGTATAAGCGTAATCCCATGCGTAGCGAAAGAATAGGCTCGCTTTCTAGGTTTGTGATATCGTTGCCGACGAACAGTGCTTTCACTGCGGGGACGCAGTGGTTTGAAAGGACGCTTGACGACTCCGCAAACAGAAGGATAGTTAACGCACAGGCTTTCCTTGCGCTTGACGGTATATTAAATATTTATATGAACGTATCGGAAAATCTTGTCGTTTACGAAAAAGTGATAGCTAAGCACATTGCGGCGGAGCTTCCGTTTATGGCTACCGAAAATATAATGATGGAGTGCGTAAAGGCGGGCGGCAACCGTCAGGAACTGCACGAAAGAATAAGGGTTTTGTCTATGCAGGCGGGCAAGACCGTAAAGGAAGAGGGCAAGGAAAACAATTTGCTTGACCTTATAAAAGCCGATAAACTTTTTGCGCCTGTTCACGGTAAGCTCGACGAAATTTTAGACGCGAAAAAGTTTATCGGTCGCGCGCCTTCGCAGGTTGACGAATTTATCAAAAACGAAGTCGATCCTGTTTTACGAGAAAATGCCGCCGTTCTCGGGCAGAAGGGAGACGTGAAGGTTTAAAAGCATAAAAAAACTTGCTCCGCATAACTACGGAACAAGTTTGGCAGGGGCGACACGATTCG
>CANPBT010000024.1 GCA_947572415.1 uncultured Clostridia bacterium
CTACGCGCTCCAACCCCGAGCATATGGCGCAGCTCGAAAAGCTGAACATTAACACTATAGATATCGTCTGTGTAAACCTTTACCCCTTCAAAGCCACGCTCGAAAAGGGAGCGGATTATGCAACCTGTATCGAAAATATAGATATAGGCGGCCCCACTATGATAAGAGCTGCGGCAAAAAACTATCAGGACGTTGCCGTTATCGTCGACCCCGAGGATTACGATAAAGTGCTCGAAGAGCTGAAAGCGGGCGGCGTTTCGCTTGAAATGAAAAAGCTTTTACAGTATAAGGTTTTTGCGCATACCGCCGTTTACGACAGTCTTATTTCCAACTATCTTGCTTCGCAGCTTGGCATCACTTTCCCCGACGAAGTCACTTTTGCTTACAAAAAGGCGCAGGATATGCGCTACGGCGAAAATCCCCAACAGCAGGCGGTTTTCTACAACGAACAGATTATCCGTAAAGGCTCGCTTGCGTCCGCTACGCAGATATGGGGCAAAGAGCTTTCATATAACAATATAAACGACGCGAACGGCGCGCTCGAGCTTTTAAAGGAATTCGGCGCGACACCCGCGGTTGTCGCGTGCAAGCACGCAAACCCCTGCGGCGTGGGTACTGGCGAAAACATTTACGAAGCTTATATGCGCGCGTATAATTCCGACCCCGTTTCGGTGTTCGGCGGTATACTTGCAATCAACGGTACGGTGGACGAAGCTACCGCGACCGAAATCAATAAAATATTTATAGAAATAGTCATAGCCTCCGCATATACCTGCGGCGCGCTCGAAATCCTCGAAAGCAAAAAAAATATAAGGCTGTTGCAGATACACGATATTTCCGCAAAACGCGAAAAGTCAGCTTTCGATATGAAAAAGGTTTACGGCGGGTTGTTGGTTCAGCAGTACGACGAAACGCTTTTAAGCGGCGAAGATATGTCGCTTTTCACTAAAAAGGCGGAAGTCCAGACGACCCCGCTTGCGGACGGCAAACAGAAAACCGTTTACGGACTCGGCGTCGTGACCGAGCGTATGCCCACCGAGGACGAAATCGCGGCAATGCTTTTCAACTGGAAAGTTGTAAAGCATACCAAATCGAACGCTATCGTTATAGGTAAGCGAGACAGGACGACAGGTATCGGTATGGGGCAGACGAACCGTATCTGGGCGGCTCAGCAGGCAATAGCGCACGCTGGCGGAAAGGCAAAGGGTTCGGTAATGGCGTCGGACGCGTTTTTCCCCTTCCCCGATTGCGTGGAAGAGTGCGTAAAAGCGGGTATAACGGCGATTATACAGCCGGGCGGCTCCATTCGCGATAAGGATTCCGTCGAAGCATGCAACGCTGCGGGTATAGCAATGGTGTTTGTCGGCGACCGCCACTTTAAACATTAAAAGCATTTTTAACAAAAATAAAGAGGTTTAGAATGAACGTACTTGTGATAGGTAACGGCGGCAGGGAACACGCCATACTTCTTGCACTTAAAAAGAGTAAGCGGGTTGAAAAGTTATATTGTATGAAAGGCAATGCGGGCACCGCTGAAATAGCGGAAAACGTAAACGTCGATTACATGAATATAAACGCCGTTAAGGAGTATGTTACCGCTCATCCGGAAATAGATTATTTCGTCGTTACCCCCGACGACCCTCTCGCGATAGGGCTTGTCGACGAGCTCGAAGCTATGGGTAAACGCTGTTTCGGTCCCCGCAAAAATGCTGCGATAATCGAGTCGAGCAAGGCTTTTGCGAAAGAGCTTATGAAAAAGTATAAAATCCCCACCGCCGAATCGGAAACATTCGATAACTATGGCGACGCGTTGGAGTACGTTCGCAAAAAGGGCGCGCCGATAGTTCTGAAAGCGGACGGGCTTGCGCTCGGCAAAGGCGTTTTAATCTGTGAAACACTGGAGCAGGCGGAAGAAGGACTGAAAGAGATAATGCTCGATAAAGCGTTCGGTTCGGCAGGTAATAAAATCGTTATAGAAGAGTGTATGCGCGGACTTAAATATACTCCCGGCGAGGAGGTTTCCGTGCTTGCGTTCACCGACGGCAAAACGATATTGCCTATGATAACCTCCTGCGACCATAAACGCGCGGAGGACGGCGACAAGGGCTTGAACACAGGCGGTATGGGCACGTTTTCGCCTTGCCCGTTCTGGACGGATAAGCTTGAAAAACAAGTTCTTAAAGATATAATGGTACCCACGATTAACGCTATGAACGCGGAGGGCAGGCCGTTTAAAGGCTGCCTCTACTTCGGGCTCATGCGCACCGACAAGGGCATGAAAGTCGTTGAATATAATTCGCGCTTCGGCGACCCCGAAACGCAGGTCGTCCTTCCTATGCTTAAAACCGATTTGATGGATATATTCGAAGCGGTTACGGAAGAAAGGCTGTCCGACGTTAAAATAGAGTGGGAGGACGGCGCATGTGTATGCGTTGTGCTTGCGAGCGGCGGTTATCCCATCAGCTATACAAAGGGCAAGGAAATTACCGTCGGCAATCTGGGCGATACCGTGCTTGTGCATGCGGGGACGGCGATTAAAGACGGAAAACTCGTGACGAGCGGCGGCAGAGTGCTCGGCGTGGTGGCAAAGGGCAACACTGTCGAGCAGGCGCGTTACAAGGCGTACACGGCGGTAGGCAACATTCATTTCGATAATATGCAATACCGTAAAGATATAGGTTTAAAATACCGCGAGGGCTGAACAGTAAAATGATATACAGAATTTTTGTAGAGAAAAAAGACAATTTACAGGCAAAAAAATTAAAGGACGATATAGTAAATCTTCTTAAAATTCCCGTAACCGAAGTGCGCAGCATGATTCGTTACGACGTCGAGGGTATGACGGAGGAGCAGTTTGCAGCGGCGGTTCCGTGCGTGTTTTCCGAGCCGCCCGTTGATAACGTCTATTACGAAAACGCGGAGTTTTCTGCGGGCAGCAAGGTTTTTGCCGTGGCTTATCTTACGGGGCAGTACGACCAGCGCGCTGACAGCGCGGCGCAGTGCGTTCAGCTCCTTACCCAAAAGGAGCGTCCGCTGATAAAATGCGCAACCGTATATTCTGTAAAGGGCGTTGACGATAAACAGCTTAAAGCCATTAAAAAACACCTTATAAACCCCGTCGAAAGCGAAGAAACTTCGCTTTCCAAACCCGAAACTCTCGTGCATAAGACTGTCAAGGCTGACGACGTGAAAACGCTTTCGGGATTTATAGATTATACCGACGAACAAATTGCCGGTTATCACGCGCAAATGGGGCTTGCTATGTCTGTAGCTGACCTTGCTTTCGTGCGCGATTATTTCAAAAAAGAAAAAAGAAATCCCAGCGAAACGGAAATTAAGGTAATCGATACTTACTGGTCTGACCATTGCCGCCATACGACTTTCGCTACCGAAATAAAAAATATAGAGATAAACAGCGATAACGAACATATCCGTAAGTCGCTCGAATTATATAACGGGCTGTTTGCCGAGCTGTACAAGGACAGAAAGGACAAATATCCTTGTCTTATGGATATAGCTACCATCGGTGTTAAAAAACTGAAAAAAGAAGGTAAGCTCGACAACCTCGACGAGTCGGACGAAATAAACGCGTGTTCTATAAAAATTGACGCGGAGCTTGACGGTAAAAAGCAGAAATATACCGTTATGTTCAAAAACGAAACGCACAACCACCCTACGGAAATCGAGCCGTTCGGCGGCGCGGCAACTTGTCTCGGCGGAGCTATACGCGACCCGCTTTCGGGCAGAACGTACGTTTTGCAGTCAATGCGCGTAACGGGCTGCGCCGACCCTACGGAGCCTATTGAAAATACGCTTGCAGGCAAACTTCCACAGCGCGTAATAACAAAGACCGCAGCGGCGGGATTTTCTTCGTACGGTAACCAGATAGGCCTTGCTACGGGTCAGGTCGAAGAAGTGTACCACCCCGGTTATAAAGCAAAAAGGCTTGAAACGGGCTTCGTTGTAGGCGGCGCAAAATCCGATATGATATATCGTGCGAAACCCGAAAAGGGCGACGTAATAATACTACTCGGCGGGGAAACGGGGCGCGACGGCTGCGGCGGCGCGACCGGTTCCTCTAAGGCGCACGACGTTAAGTCCGTTCAGACCTGCGGCGCGGAAGTGCAGAAAGGCAACGCGCTTACCGAGCGCAAGCTTCAACGGCTGTTCTTGAACGCGGATGCAACGCGTATGATAAAAAAGTGTAACGATTTCGGCGCCGGCGGCGTCGCGGTTGCGATAGGCGAACTTTCGGACGGGCTGGAAATAACGCTTGATAAGGTTCCCAAAAAATACGAAGGGCTTTCGGGTACCGAGCTTGCGATATCCGAATCGCAGGAGCGTATGGCGGTCGTTGTATCGGCAAAAGACGTTGTTCGGTTTATCGCGCTCGCCGCGGAGGAAAACCTTTCCGCTACGCCGGTTGCCGTGGTAACCGACGACAGAAGAATGAAAATGTTCCACAGGGGCAAAGCAATCGTTGATATTTCCCGCGATTTTCTCGATACCAACGGAGTAAAGCAGGTAACGGACGCGGAAATCAACGAAAAACCCACAAATTTCTTCGCAGATAAACAAGTCGGCGACTTCAAAACAGCGCTTATAAACACCCTTTCCGAATTAAACGTGTGCTCCAAAAAAGGGCTTGCGGAAATGTTCGACTCCACGATAGGCGCAAAATCGGTGTATATGCCTTTCGGCGGCAAGTACCAGCTTACCCCCGTAACGGCAATGGCTGCTAAAATTACGGGCGGCGAAACGGACGACTGTACCGTTTCGGCTTACGGGTACAATCCCGAGCTTATGTCGGATTCGCCTTTTACCGGCGCAATTTATTCGATAGTAACCTCAGTTGCGAAAGTCGTTGCGGCGGGTGGCAGGTTCGAAGATATCCGCCTTACGTTGCAGGAGTTTTTTATGCGGCTCCGTGAAGATAAAAAGCGTTGGGGCGTGCCGCTTGCGGCATTGTTGGGCGCGTTGTACGCGCAAATCAATCTCGGGCTCGGCGCAATAGGAGGAAAGGATTCTATGAGCGGTACGTTTGAAGATATCGACGTGCCTCCGACTCTTATTTCGTTTGCGCTTGCGCCCGCAAAGGCTTCCGCGCTTATAGTAAACGTAATAAAACGTGCGGGCGAAAAGCTTTATCTTTTGCCTATGCGCAAAGATAAAAATTCGGTGCCCGATTTCGCGTACCTCAAAAAGCTTTACGCCTGCGTAAATAAAGGTATCGCCGAAGGGAAGATTAAATTCGCAACTGTTGCAGAGAAGGGCGGAGTTGCCGCGGCGGTGGTAAAAAGTTGCCTTGGCAACGGGTTCGGGTTTAAGTTCGCATGCGACGAAAAACTGCTTTTCAACGAAAGTTACGGCGATATAATAGTTTCTTCCGACGACGAAAGCGAATTCGGCGGGCTCGATCACGAATATATCGGCGTTTCGGTTGCGGGCGGCTTCGAATATAAAAATACCGAGGTTTCGGTAAACGAAGCGGTTTCCGCTTATACGGGCAGGCTCGACGGCGTGTTCCCCGCAACCGCGCCCGCGACGGGGGATTTGCCCGATTGCGATTACACCGTAAGAAAGGGCAAAGCCTCCGAAGTTAAGACGGCAAAACCCATAGTGTTTATACCCGCATTCCCCGGTACAAACTGCGAGCTCGATACCGCGCGCGCTTTCAGGCTTGCAGGCGCAACACCCGAGGTGCTCGTCATTAAAAACCGTACCCCGCAGGATATCGAAGAAAGCGTATGTGCGATTATAAAAGCCATAGACAGGGCTAATATTATAGCTTTCCCCGGCGGTTTTTCGGGCGGCGACGAACCGGACGGCTCGGGCAAGTTTATTGCAACCACGTTCAAAAATCCCGCGGTTTCGGAAAAGATTATCGAGCTTTTACAGCGCCGCGACGGGCTCGTGCTGGGTATATGCAACGGTTTCCAGGCGCTTATAAAGTTGGGGCTTGTGCCTTACGGCAAGGTTTGCCCGCTTTCGGAAAATTCGCCCACGCTTACGTTCAACAATATTTCAAGGCACGTTTCGACTATGACTAATATCCGCGTTGCTTCCGTTCTGAGCCCGTGGCTATCCGCATGCAAGGTCGGTGAAGTTTATTCCGTTCCCGTATCCCACGGCGAGGGTAAGGTGGTTGCTCCCGCAGCCGAGCTCGAGCTTATGCGCAAAAACGGACAGATAGCGACGCAATACGTCGACTTGTCGGGCAAGCCTACAATGAAAAGCCCGTTCAACCCCAACGGAAGCGCGTACGCAATCGAGGGTATCACTTCTCCCGACGGCAGAGTATACGGAAAAATGGGGCATAGCGAGCGTACGGGCGATAATCTTTATAAAAATTACGACGGCAATTTCGATATGAAAATATTCGAAAGCGGCGTAAAATATTTCGGTTGATTCCGATAAGAGGAAATAAAATGAGATGTATTTATTGCGGTTACGAAGACAGTAAAGTTATCGACAGCCGTTCGGCGGATGAGGGCAGGACGATTAGGCGCAGACGTGAGTGTTTCAGTTGCGGTAAAAGGTTTACCACTTACGAAACAATCGAGGATACGCCCGTGCTCGTTATAAAATCCAACGGCGCACGTCAGCAGCTCGACCCGCAGAAAATCAAAAACGGAATAATCAAATCCTGCGAAAAGCGCCCGGTATCTATGACCGAAATCGACGATATCGTCGCTGCGGTAATCAAGCAGATAGATAACTCGCTCGAACAGGAGGTTTCGTCAAAGCATATAGGCGAACTCGTTATGGAGGAGCTGAAAAAGCACGACGAAGTTGCGTACGTCAGGTATGCAAGCGTTTACAGGTCCTTTAAAGATATTTCGAGCTTTATGGACGAGCTTCAGAAAATGATGGAAGGTAAAAAATAAAGCATTTCAGGCAGTGAAAACACTGTCTGAATTTTTACGGAGCTTAAATGAATCCGACTAAAAAAATATATGTCGGCGGCGTTCTTGTCGGCGGCGGTGAAAAAGTTAAAATACAATCGATGTGCACGACGAGGACTTCGGATGTCGAAAACACCGTACGGCAGATTGAAGCGCTTACGAATGCGGGTTGCGAAATAATCCGTGTTTCCGTCCTCGACGAAAACGATGCCGAAGCGATAACCGCGATAAAAGAAAGGATAAGTATTCCGCTTGTCGCGGACATTCATTTTTCGCATAAGCTTGCCGTTTCCGCAATCGAGCACGGGTGCGACAAAGTGCGAATAAATCCGGGGAACATAGGCTCGGAAAGCGCGGTAAAAATTGTCGCCGACTGTATCCGCGCGCATAAAATATCGGTCAGAGTAGGCGCAAATACTGGCAGCATCGAGAAGGAATTTTTGCAAAAATACGGTAAAAACGAAATTTCGCTTGTCGAAAGCGCGCTTAAAAACGTGGCGTGGCTGGAAAAGTACGGTGTAAACGATATCGTCGTATCGGTCAAAGCTTCCGACGTGCCGCTTACGGTAAAAGCATACACTTTGTTGTCCGAAAGAACGGATTATCCCTTGCATATAGGCGTAACCGAGGCGGGGACGGAGCAGACCGCAATCGTAAAATCGTCGGTCGCGCTCGGTGCGCTGCTTTTAAAAGGCATAGGCGATACTTTACGCGTATCGATTACGGACGACCCGCTAAAAGAGATATATGCGACAAAGCGCATATTGCGCGCAGTCGGCATCGACAATGAGTTCGTTGACGTCATATCCTGCCCGACATGCGGACGCTGTCTCTGGAACTCGATGGAACTTGCAAAAAAAGTGACGGATTATACCGAAAAATATTCCAAAAAACTGAAAATAGCCGTTATGGGCTGTGTTGTAAACGGGCCCGGCGAAGCGAAAGACTGCGATATAGGCATAGCGGGCTCAGAAGATTACTGCGTTATATTTAAAAACGGTCGGATTATTAAACGCGTTTCCGCAGACTGTGCCGAAAAGGAATTTTTTAAGGAGATTGACGCAATTATAAATGATTGACAGTATACTTGCCGAATTACGGACTGCTGAAAATTTAAAAAACTGTATAATCGAATCCGTATTGCTTGACAGTGCGGATAAAAAAGTGACGGTAAGGATTATAACGGACAGAGCATATGCCGACGGCGACAGACTTTTGGCATTGAAAGCACTTAAAAAATATGTGCCCGCACAGTTTGACTGCGATATAAAGATGTCAAAGCTTACACCCGATACCGAAATGGTAAAGAGGAGCGTCGCGGAAGCGATAGCGAAAAATTTCAGGGCGCTTTCGGTTACGCTCGACGAAAGCGATATTACGGTGGAAAAGCGCGGCGACGATTTTGAATATACGATAAGCGTAATGTCATCGCTTTCAACCAAGGGCATATGCGAGCGGGTTACCGAGTGTCTTAAAAAAACGTATTGCGGGAATTTTTATGGTAAGTGCGTCGAAGGAAAAAAGCTCGCCGATGAGCTCGAAGTGGAAGAGGAGCACGAAAACGTGGATTTCGAAGTACCTATAAGGAAATTTGCAATTGCCGATTTTGCCTTTCTCGAAGGAAACGAAAAGCAGGATACGGCGGTTTACATAAGCGATTTGAATTTCGAAAGCGAAAAAGTCGTGATTTGCGGCACCATCGAGGATATCCGCGAACGCACTTATACGAATTCGAAAAACGTGGAAAAAACGTATTACAATTTTACAATAAGCGATACCACCGCAATGCTGCGCGTTACGTATTTTACGCGAATGAGGAGCATAGAAAAGATAAAAGCGCTGAAAGTGGGCGACAGTATCGTCTGTACGGGCAAGTCCGAGCTTTATAAGGGCTTTTTGCGCTTTACGGCAAATAATATCGATTACGGAAAAGTGCCTCCCGACTTCGTACCCGAAAAACGCGAGTCTAAGCCGGTACCGAAATATTACGAAACGGTTAAACCTCAACCCTTTTCGGATATTTCGCAGACCGATATGTTTACGGATACGTCATTACCTAAATGCCTCAAAGGACAGACGTTCGTTGTGTTCGACCTCGAAACTACGGGTTTGAACAGCTCGCCCGCAGCCGGCAATATGGACAGCATTATTGAAATCGGCGCATATAAGGTAACGGACGGAGTGATATGCGAAAGCTTTACCACATTCATAAATCCCGCGAGGAAACTGTCGGAAGAGATAATCAATCTTACCGGTATAACCGAAGAAATGGTTGCTGGCGCGCCAACCTACGAAAAAGTAATGCCGGATTTTTATAAATTCTGTGACGGGGCAATCCTTGTCGGGCATAATGCCGCAGGCTTTGATTACAAGTTTGTTGACTATTACTGCGCTAAGCTCGGCTATATGCTCGAAAGAAGAATTATCGACACTCTGCCGCTCTCGCAGGAGCTATTGTTTTTGTCGAATTACAAGCTCAATACCGTTGCGGATAAGTTCGGTATAAGTTTTAATCACCATAGGGCGATTGACGACGCGTACGTAACTGCGAAAATTTTTATCGAGCTAATAAAAATTAAAAAATCTTTACCAAAATTGCAATAAAGCTTGATTTTTATAAATAACTATGGTAAAATAAATATAACCTTAATCGATATTTGAGATTGAGTGCCTGTCAAGGCACTCAATAATCATATAGGGGGAGTTGTGCAGATTAAACCGGTTGAACAAATAAAGGATTTTTTACAAAAAATCGCCGAACCGATGGATATAGAAATCGTCGACGTCGAGTTCGATAAACACACCGATACGCTTACTGTTTTCATAGAAACGGAAAACGGCGTAGATTTGGATACGTGCGAAAAATTTCATAACGCAATCAACGACCCTATCGACGAGCTCGACCCGTCGGGCGGGTTGCCTTATACGCTCAACGTATCCAGCCCGGGACTTGACAGACCGTTTAAATGCGTGCGCGATTTCGAGCGTAACCTTGGAAAGGAAGTCGAACTGAAGCTTTTTGCCCCGCTCAAAGGCGTAAAGTTTATCGAAGGCGTTTTAACCGCTTTCGACGAAAATACCGTTACGGTCGATACGGGCAAGGAAGAGCTTAAAATCAGTTTAAACAAAATAGCAAAAATAAATAAAGCGATAAAATTCGATTAATTTTTATTCGACCATATCACAGGAGATATAAAATGACAAATAAAGATTTCTTTTTGGCGCTTGCCGATCTCGAAAGAGAAAAGGGTATTCCTCAACAGGTGTTTTTGGATGCGCTTGAAAACGCGCTTGTTTCAGCTTGCAAAAAACAGTATGCCGGCGGCGCAGGCGCGGTAGAAGTGAGAACAAACCCCGAAAAAGGAACAATCGACTTTTTTACCGTAAGAACGGTTGTCGAAGAAGTTGCCGACAGAGAAAACGAGATATCTTTGGAGGATGCGCAGAAAATCAAGAAGAGCTACAAGCTCGGCGATAAAGTTACCGAGAAGTTCGTCCCGAAAGATTTTTCGAGGATTGCTGCGCAGACCGCGAAACAGGTTATTTTGCAGAAGCTGAACGAGACAGAGAGAGACGCTGCCGTCAGTGAATTTTCAGACAAAGAAGGCGAGCTTTTGATGGGCGTCGTCCGTAAAATCGATGCGCGCAACGTATATATCGAGCTCGGTAAAGGTCAGGTTGAAGGGCTTATGTTGCCTTCCGATCAGGTTCCCGGTGAAAAATATAACGTAAACGATAAAATAAAAGTTTTCGTCAAACGTGTTAAAAGCGGTTTCCGCGGGGCGCAGGTGCTTGTAAGCCGTTCTTCGTCAGGACTTGTAAGGAAGCTTTTCGAAGAAGAAGTGCCCGAAATCAAGCAGGGTACCGTAGTTATTAAAGATATCAGCAGAGAGCCCGGAGCAAGGACGAAAATTGCGATTTACTCGGAGGACGCGAGGGTAGATGCAATCGGTGCATGCGTCGGTAACAAGGGTGCGAGGGTAAACGCGATAGTAGAAGAGCTTAAAGGCGAAAAAATCGATATAATTCCGTGGTCGGAAAATCCTCTCGAATTTATTGCTAAAGCATTATCGCCCGCAAAGGTAATTTCCGTAACTCAGCTCGACGAGGATAAGACGGCTATGGCTGTAGTACCCGACGACAAGCTGTCGCTAGCGATAGGTAAAGACGGGCAGAACGCGCGCCTTGCCGTAAGACTTACCGGTTGGAAAATCGACGTCAAAAGCGAATCGGCGGCGGCAAAGCTCGGTTTGAGCGTACAAAAAGTCGAAGAAGTTGAAGAAGACGGAGAATAGAACTTACAGATGTCCTCAAAAAAAATGCCTTTGAGAATGTGTATAGCGTGCAGAGAATTGAAAGAGAAAAGACAAATGCTGCGCGTTGTGAAAAATACGGAAGGTAAGATTTTTATTGATTTTTCTTCCAAAGCGTCGGGGCGCGGTGCGTATATCTGCGACAACCCGGTCTGCATTAATAAATTAAGAAAACAAAAGCTTTTGAACAAAGTTTTTTCCTCTGCGGTTGACGACGCGGTATATGCGGCAATAGAGGAGGAGTACTTTGGAAAAAGGTAAAGCTTTCACTTATATAGGCTTTTGTAAAAAAGCCCGCAAAATTACGCTGGGCTCCGGCGCAATCAACGGGCTGAAAAACGGAGTGTATCTGTTGATTTTGGACGGTAAGGCCGCAAACAATTCTTTAAGATACGCTTTGAAATTCAAAAACAGATTCGATTGCCCGCTTATGATCTGTAAAGAAAACTTTATAGATATAGCGGAAAAACCTTTGTGTCGTCTGGCGGCGATACGGGACAAAAATCTTGCGGAAGCTATAATCGGCAGCGGCGACGCAAATTACGAATTATATGCCGGAGGCGATGAATAATATATGGCAAAAAAATACGAAGTTATTGAAAATATAGGTAAATTGATTTCCGGCGGCATTGTCGCTGAGCTTTCAAAAAAAGTCGGCACGGCAGAGAAGAGAGTTGCCGATATTTTGAAAAAACTTTCCGAACTTGAAAATATCAAGCTTGCGAAAAAGATAGAAGAAGAGAGGCTCGCGGCAGAAAAAATCGCTGCGGAGGAAGCTGCGCGCCGTGCTGCGGAAGAAGCGGCTAAACATGAAGCCGTGGCAGAGGTTGCGCCCGCCCCCGCAAATGAAGAGCCGATTCCCGAGCCCGTTATTAACAAGAAACCGGAAAAGGCGGAACAGCCTGCCGAAAAGATAGAAAAGGTTGAAAAACCCGCGGAAAAATCGGAAAGGCCTTGGCTTGTCAAGGCTGCGCCTCGTCCTGCGGTCAAACCTGAAAATAAGACGTTTGTCAATCGCGATACACGTCCTCAGCGTGAGCGGCCCGTTCGCCCGACAACGCCTCAGTTCAATAATAACGGCGTAAACAACCGCCCCAGACCTTTGCCTAAGTTTAACGGTACGGGCGCAGCGGCTGCACCCGCTGCGGGGCAGCCTGTAAAAGCGAAAAATTTCGGGCCCGATAAAAAGAAACAAAGTTTCGATAAAACTTACGTTGAAAAGGATAAGCATACCGTTTCCAAACGCGCGCTTCAAAAACAACAAGGCGCGAGTATCGACGATTTCGACGAAAACAAGAGCGGCTACAGGAAGCTGCGCGTAAAGAAAGATAAAAAGCAGCAGAACCAACAGACAATAAAAATCGAGCACGCAGTAGTTACTACAGATGATATTCCCATTAAAACTCTTTCCGAAAAGCTCGGCATTTCTGCAGTTGAAATAACAAAAAAGCTTTTCAAAGAGGGCGTAATGAAAACCGTAAACGAATCAATCGATTACGATACGGCTGCGCTTCTTGCAGCGGGCATAGGCATCGAGCTTGAATACAAGCCCGAAAAAACTGCCGAAGAAGTTCTTATCGAAAAGCAGGCGGACACCGTCGAAGAGATTGAAAGCCTTGTGCCTCGCGCGCCCGTAGTTACGGTTATGGGGCACGTTGACCACGGCAAAACTTCGCTTCTCGATTATATCCGTAAAAGTAACGCCGTAGCGGGCGAAGCCGGCGGGATTACACAGCATATAGGCGCCTATACGGTAACTGTGAACGGAAAGGGTATAACTTTTATAGATACCCCCGGACATGAAGCGTTTACGGCTATGCGTGCGCGCGGTGCGCAGGTAACCGATATCGTTATACTCGTGGTTGCCGCCGACGACGGAATTATGCCGCAGACGGTCGAAGCAATCAACCACGCGAAAGCCGCTGGCGTTCAGATTATCGTCGCGGCGAACAAAATAGATAAACCGACCGCAAATATAGAAAAGGTTAAGCAAGAGCTTACTAATTACGGACTCGTACCCGAAGAATGGGGCGGCGACACGGTTTTGTGTCCTGTTTCGTGCAAGACCGGCGAAGGTATAGAAGCTTTGCTTGAAAATCTTCTTCTGATTGCTGAAATGAAAGAGTTGCTCGCAAATCCCGAAAGGGAAGCGCGCGGCGTAATTATCGAAGCCCGTCTCGACAAGGGTAAGGGCCCCGTAGCGACGGTTCTCGTTCAGAACGGTACGCTTCATACGGGCGATAACATAATTTCCGGTACGGTAACCGGTAGAGTGCGCGCTATGATAGACGATTGCGGCAAAACCGTAAAGGAAGCAGGCCCGTCTATGGCGGTTAACGTGCTCGGGCTCGAGGCCGTTCCGAATTCCGGCGATTCGATTTTTGCCGTATCGCAGGCTCTTATGAAAGAAGTTATGGACGAGAGAAAGAGAAAGCAGAGTGACGCTATGGTTAAAGCGGCGTCAAAAGTTTCTCTCGAAGAGATGTTCGGTATGATTGCCGAAGGCAATTTAAAGACGCTCAACCTCATTATCAAGGGCGACGTTCAGGGCTCAGTGGAAGCCGTGAAGCAGTCGGTTGTAAAACTTTCCAACGAAGAAGTTCAGGTTAAGGTAATACACAGCGGCGCGGGCGCGATTACCGAAACGGACGTTATGCTCGCAGATTCGTCAAACGCGATAATCCTCGGCTTTAACGTCCGCCCCGACACCAAAGCAAAGGCTCTCGCGGAAAGAAGCAAAGTCGACGTAAGGACTTATCGTATAATTTACGACTTGCTTGACGATATGGAAGCCGCGCTCAAAGGTATGCTTGCGCCGAAATTCCACGACGTTTATCTGGGCAAATGCGAGGTTCGTCAGACGTTCAAAATTACGGGCGTCGGCAATATTGCCGGTTGCTATGTTCTTGACGGTAAAATTATCCGCGGCGGCAAGCTACGTATTTATAGGGATGATGTACTTGTCGTCGAAGGGAACGTGCATCAGCTTAAACGTTTTAAAGACGACGTTAAAGAAGTTGCGTTCGGTTTCGAGTGCGGTTGTGCAATCGAAGGGTTTAACGATATAAAAATAGGCGATATAATAGAGTGTTATATCGTAGAACAAATAGTGGCAGGTTAAAATTTATGAAAAGTACCAGAGGCGAACGCCTTTCGGGCGAATTTCGTAAAGAAATTTCGTCCGTTATATCGAATAAGCTCCGCAACAAATTTCCTCAGCTGAGCGCGATAATAAGCGTTACCGAAGCGGACGTAGCCCCGGACCTTAAAAGCGCGAAAATTTATGTGAGTATTTTTGACACCGACGCCGAGAAAAGCACGGCAAGCTTTAAAATTATAAAAGAAAATGCGGGGTTTATCCGTCACGAGCTTGCGCAGGTGATGCATTTAAGGACAGTCCCCGAATTGAGATTTTTTACAGACGAAAGTATGGAGTACGGTGCTAAAATCGACAGAATACTGAGCGGGTTGGATACGGATAAAGATGACGAATAAAAGTCTTTGCGAAATATCGGAACAACTTAAAAAAATCGAAAGCGCGGTGATTTTCTGCCATGCCAGACCGGACGGCGACGCGCTCGGTGCAGGGCTTGCGCTTACTTTGGCATTGCGCAATGCGGGTAAATCTGCAATAATGTGTTGTGAAGATTTGCCTCCGGAAAAATTCTGTTTTCTTCCGGCAATGTCGGAGGTCAGGCGTGGGATACCGACGAAATCGGTTTTCGATACGTTTATTTGCGTTGATTGTGCCGACGTTTCGCGCATAGGCACTTTTGCTGACTCATTCTTGAAATTTGCCGGCAACACCTTCAATATTGACCACCATGTTTCTAATACCGGTTTTGCGCGATATAATTATGTTTATGAATGCCCTGCGACCTGCGAATTACTCGCAGAAGTGATTTCGGCGTCAGGGTTTGAAATAACGCGCGAGGTTGCTGATTTGCTTATGCTGGGGCTTATAACCGACAGCGGAAATTTCACGCACTGTGATGTAAGCGAAAAAACTTTTAACACGGCTGCGGCGCTTCGCGCAAGAGGCGCGGACGTAAATCTTATAAATTACAATATGTACGGTCGTCAGCCGAAACTCAGGGCAATTTTGTACGGACGGGTTATGAACAATATCCGTTTTGCTTTGGACGATAAGCTTACGTTCATTGTTACTACCTTGAAAGACCTTAACGAAACGGGCGCGGATAAAAGCGTAACCGAGGGCTTTGTTGATTTTCCTCTTACGATAGACGGCGTCGAAGTGTCTGTATCGATGATGGAAGTAAAGGCGCGACAATATAAAATATCGTTGCGCAGTAAGGGTAAAGTCAATGTAAACGCGGTTGCTTCCGCGTTCGGCGGCGGCGGGCATGTGCTTGCAAGCGGCTGTATGTTGAGCGGAGAGCTCGAAGAGGTGATTGAAAAAGTCACCTATGCGGTATATCAGAATTTATGACGGGGTTTGTTACGGTTGACAAAGCGGCGGGGGTAAGCTCCGCACGCGAGGTCAGTATTATAAAAAAACTTACGGGCACGGCTTGCGGGCATATGGGCACGCTCGACCCTATGGCTACGGGAGTTCTGCCTGTTGCTATCGGGAACGCCGCAAGGCTGTTTGATTACTTTTTGACAAAACGCAAAACCTATATAGCGGTTTTCAGATTCGGGGCCGATAGCGATACGCTCGATATCACGGGCAACGTAGTTGAAAATGCAGGCTTGGTGCCGACTTACGGACAAATATCCGAAGTTTTAAGCGAATTCGTAGGTGAATTTTATCAGGTGCCGCCAAAATTTTCAGCAAAGAACATAGGCGGAAGACGTGCTTACGAGCTTGCACGCGCAGGGGTTGAGTTTGAAATCCCGAATAAGCTTGTAAATATTTATTCGATTAAGATGATTCCTCAGGACGACGAGAGAAATTGCGGCTTTGAAATAGAGTGCAGCGGAGGTACGTATATCCGCTCTATTGCCAGAGACATGGGCGTACGCCTGGGCACTTGTGCAATTATGAGCAGTCTTGTAAGGACTGTAAGCGGTGTTTTTACTCTGGAAAATTCGGTCAAAACCGAAAAACTTACTAAAGACAATATAGGCGACTATATAATATCAACCGACGAGGTTTTACCGTTCGAAAACTTTTACCCCAACGAAAACGAGGAGAAAAAGCTTTTCAACGGACTTTCCGTACGGACGGATTTACGGGACGGAACCTTCAAAATATATCGCACGGACGGCTCGTTTTACGGGCTGGCCGAAGTAAAGCACAATATAATAAAGGTTAGGACAAAATTATGTTAGAGATTATTAAGTATAACGAAGACGAGTATTCTTTCCCTTGTCTGGTGGTATTAGGTTGTTTTGACGCAATACATATCGGGCATATGGAGCTGCTCAAAAAAGCTAAGTTACAGGCTAAAATCAACGGGCTTGATTTGGGCGTAATGATGTTTACGGGCGGCAAGGGCGGCAGGCAAGTATATACTTTCGAGGAAAGGCTTAAATTTCTCGAACAGTTCAACGTAAAGTTTGTGCTTGCTATAGATTATAATGAAGAGTTCAGACAGACAACTGCAAGCGAATTTCTTGAAGTTCTCGAAAATAAACTCAACGTAAAAGCTTATATGAGCGGCAGAGATTTCCGTTTCGGTCAGGACGCGAAAGGTAAATCTTCGACGCTTAAAGCCTATGCCGAAGATGAGGAAAACGGGGTTTGGTATATGCCTGTCAAGGACGTAACCTACGTCGGCGAAAAAGTCAGCACTACCTCGATTAAAAGCTTTATCGAGGGCGGAAATCTTGTTAAGGCAAGCGCCTTCCTCGGCAGAAATTATGCTGTTTCCGGGTTTGTAATAGAGGGCGCCAACCGCGGCAAAAAAGTTGTAGGCTTTCCCACGGTCAATTTAAAATATCCCGTTGATAAAGTGGAAGTAAAAAAGGGCGTGTATAAAGTAAACGTACTTGTCGGCGACGAGCAGTTTATAGGTATAGCAAGCTACGGGCCCCGCCCCACGTTCAACGAACAGAGCAACGTGCTCGAGGCATACATAGACGGGTTTATCGGCACGCTTTATGGCAGAGGTATTACGATAGAATTTGTAGAATATCTGAGGGATATCGCAAAATTCGAATCCGCGGAAGAACTTAAAACACAGTTAAAGCTGGATTTAAAACAAGCAAAGCTGAAAGTGTAGAGTACTATGTGTCACACAATATTGCCTGAAAATTATACTTTTTACGATAAAATCGACTTACAGCATAATAAGAAGCATTTCTGGATTGTGCAGGGGATATCTCTTGTTTTGCTGGTTGCAATGATTGTTGCAGGCTACTTTATCGATAATATTTCGTTTGTCGAAAATATTACGGATACGTTTATAGCATTAGCGGTACTTATCGTCGGTTATATTTTATACATTTTTTTGCATGAAGCCACGCACGGAATAGTTATGCGCTTATCGGTTAAGGCAAAGCTCAACTTCGGGTTTAAAGGCTGGGCTGCATACGCCGGCAGTACGGGATATTTTGATAAAAAGCATTATATTGCAGTCTCTTTGGCTCCGCTCATATTGTGGGGAATTATATTCGGAATTCTGAACGTTTTTTATAACCAAGGAATGTGGTTCTGGGTAATCTGGCTTTTGCAAGCCGGCAACATTTCGGGTGCAAGCGGCGATTTGTTCTGTACCTATAAAATGCTCACGTATCCCAAGGATATACTCGTTAACGATACGGGTATGGATATGACGGTATATCGTAAAATGACGGAAGAAGAAATTTTAAATTCAAACGTTGTATCGGAAGAAAGTGCAAAGAATAGCGTAGAGGTAAGCGGTGATTAAATTCGGACCCAGCGGCAACGACGAGGCGTTTTATGCCGCAGGAAATAAACATACGGAGCAGGCTGCGAAATTTTGCAAATCGCTTGGTCTTGACTGTTATGAATATTCTTTCGGCAGAGGAATTTTACTTTCCGAGGGCAAAGCGGAGCTGATAGGTCAGGCTTTTAAAGAGTCCGGCGTGGAAATAAGCGTTCACGCGCCTTATTTCATAAATTTTGCGAATCCCGACGACGAAGCCGCGCAGAAGTCGTATAATTACGTTTTAAACAGCGCAAAATTTTTAAAGCTTATGGGCGGCAAAAGAGTGGTTTTTCACCCCGCGGCGCAAGGTAAAGCCACGCGCGACGAAGCCGTTAAACTTACTAAGAAAAGGTTGGAAGTTTTAAGAGATTATATTTATCTTAACAATCTGGAAGATTTGTATTTTTGTCCGGAAACAATGGGTAAGCTTGCTCAGATAGGTACGCTGGAAGAAATAGTGGATTTCTGTAAAATTGACAAGGTGTTTTTGCCGGCAATTGATTTCGGGCACATAAACGCGCGCGAGCAGGGCAGCTTGAATACCGTAAACGACTATAAAAACCGTCTTGAATATATGATTGTCGAGCTCGGTTATGAAAGGGTAAAACATTTCCATGTGCATTTTTCGAAAATTATGTACGGCGGAAAGGGCGAGATTAAACACCTGACTTTTGCGGATACTCAATACGGTCCGGAGTTTGAGCCGCTTGCAGTTGCGCTTAAACAGTTGAAGCTTGAGCCGTATATCGTCAGCGAATCGGCGGGTACGCAGTCTGCCGACGCAGCCGAAATGAAACGTATATACGGAAGTGTTGACATATAAAATTAAATTTGATAGAATAAATTTCGGAGTAGACGAATGAAAGTTTCAAACGCTTCAAAAATTTATAAATCGGTCGGCGCGGAAGCCGTATTGACCGAAGCGGAGGATTTGCGTAAATATCTTACGGGAATTTCTACTTCGTTCGGTTACGTACTTTCGGATAAAGACGGGAATACTTTTTATACTGACCTTCGCTATTTCGAAGCGGCGACAAATTCCCTTAAAGGAACTGATATTGCTGTTAAAGAATTTGTACCGCCGTTTGAAAATTTGCTTAATGGATATAAAGAGGTGGCCATTCCGTTGGGAAGGACGTTGTATAATGATTACAATAAGCTGAAAGCCTGCGGACTCGAAGTGAAAGACAGTCTGCCGTATTTTACTTCGGCGATGTCTGTAAAAGACGAGCTTGAAATCGAAAATATCGAAATGGCGTGTAAAATCGCCGATAAAGCATATGATTCGCTGCTCGGGCAAATAAAAGAAGGTATGACGGAAAACGACGTTGCCGCCCTTCTTGAATATCTTATGCGCGGTTTCGGCGCAAGCGGTACAAGCTTCGATACAATCGTGGCGTTCGGCGCAAATTCAAGCGTGCCTCATCACGAAACGGGTTTTGATAAGCTGAAATTCGGCGATATTGTGCTGATAGATTTCGGTTGCAAATACAAAGGATATTGCTCAGATTGTACGCGTACTTTTCTTTTTGGCGATGATAATAAGCATGCCGTATTCAAAAGTGCGTATATGCACGTTCTTAATGCGCATATGCTCGTAAAAGAAAAGCTCGTTTCGGGTATGACGGGTAGAGAGGCTGATTTTATTGCAAGGGATTATTTAAAACAGCAAAATCTCGATAAAATGTTTACTCATTCGCTCGGGCACGGTATAGGTATAAATATTCACGAATTCCCTCGACTTTCGCCCAAAAGCGAAGATGTGTTGACCGATGGAATGGTTTTTTCCGACGAACCGGGTATTTACGTTGCCGGCGAGTACGGGATAAGGATAGAAGACAGCGTTATGCTTAAAAACGGTAAAGTGGTCAGTTTGACGAATTCCGATAAAAAACTGACCGTATTATAAAAATTTAACTTTATATAATAAAGGAGATAGTTATGGCATCAATTTTAGCAGGCGACATCAGAAAGGGCAGCACGTTCGAATACAACGGTAAGGGCGTTTATACGGTAACCGAATTCCAGCACGTTAAACCCGGTAAGGGAGCGGCGTTCGTCCGGACGACGCTTAAAAACGTGGTTACGGGACAAGTTCTTTCGGATATAACTTTCAACCCTACGGCGAAGCTTGAAACGGCTCAGGTTGAAACGAGAAAGATGACTTATTCTTATACCGATGGCGAATTCTATTATTTTATGGATCCGGATTCGTTTGAAATGATTACGCTCAATCTCGATCAGGTAGAAGACGCGCTCAAATACATTAAGGAAAACGACAATGTTACGATTAAATTCCTTAAAGGTACGGCGTTCTCTGTTGAGCCCGAAAACTTTGTAGAGCTTAAAATCACCGAGTGTGAGCCCGGCGTTAAGGGCAATACCGCAACCAACGCAATGAAAAACGCCACGGTTGAGACGGGCGCTACGATTCAGGTGCCGATGTTCGTCGAAGAGGGAGAAACTATCCGTATCGATACGCGCACCGGCGAATATATGTCAAGGGTCGGAAAATAATTGAAAGCCGTAATTCAACGGGTTAAGCGTACTTCGCTTTCGGTAGACGGCAAGCTTATATCGGAAATTCCTTTCGGGCTTGCGGTCTATCTTGGCGTTAAAACGGGTGATTCAGACGGTTGCGCGGCTGCAATGGCGGGTAAAATTTCAAAACTTAGGATTTTCGAGGACGGCAACGGTAAAATGAATTTATCGGTGTCGGACGTCGGCGGTGAAGTTTTGCTGATTTCGCAGTTTACGTTGTACGGCGATTGCTCGCACGGTAACAGACCGAGCTTCACCCTTGCGGAGCACCCCGAACGCGCAAATCTTCTATACGAAAAGACCGCTGAGGCGCTCAGAGCGCTTGGTATAACCGTAAAAACGGGTGTATTCGGCGCGGATATGAAGATAAGCCAGTTTAACGACGGGCCCGTAACGATAATTTATGAAATATAAAAGAGGGCGTGTTGCGCCCTTTTTTTTGGCTTATATATGAAAATTTTAAAACATTTTATTACGATTACCCGTCACCGTCATGCGGTTATGAAAAACTGTTTCAAAGTCGGGCTTATATTTCAGGGACTCATGCACGATTTATCTAAGTACGGCTATTCAGAATTCTGGGCGGGCGCAAAATACTATCAGGGTAACAGAAGTCCGCAGGCGAGGGAAAGAGAAGTTCTTGGATATTCCGCCGCATGGCTTCATCATAAGGGCAGAAATAAGCACCACTTTGAATATTGGACTGATTTTTCCGACGGAAGAAAAGTATACGTTAAAATGCCTCCGAAATATTTTGCCGAAATGATTTGCGATAGAATTGCCGCAAGCAAAATTTATTTAAATAAGACGTATACAGACGCGTCGCCACTGGAATATTTTCTTGAAAAAACGGATAAGGTGGGTATGAATGCCGAAACGCTTAAAGACCTTGAATACTTTTTGACTATGCTTAAAGAAAAAGGCGAAAAGTATATGTTCGGGCAGCTTAAAAAATTTGTTAAAGACGCTAAAAAGAAAAGAAAGCGCGCGTAAATTTACGCGCGCTTTCTTTCATTTTGTCCTTGAAATCGAGGTGTTGTCGCATTCTCTGTTGCGCAGTTCCTTGACGGGGTGTTCCTTATCCTGATAGCGGTAATCCCTTCCGAGCCGTTCTATGGCTTTCTGAATAACAATGTGGGAGGGGTTCTTTTCGGGATCGCCCGACATAAATTTCTGATAATCGAAATATCTGTGGTCGTCGGGAATTTTCTTTATATCTTTGAAATCTCGTATTTGCTGAGTGTTGTCAGCGGTAAGCCGTACAGTTTCTTCGAGTACTTTCCGTATATACTCTTTATTTCCGCCAAGCTTTAAAAGTTTAGGGAATTCACCGTCGCCGCATACTGACTCAAAGGTTTTATTCTCATACTTTTTCAAAAGCTTTGCTGCTGTTTTGAGATGCGAGACCTCCATTTTAAAGTGTTCTTCCCAGATTTTCTTTATAAAATCCACGCTTTCATCCTGCATTGCGGAATAGTAAAGCCAGCACTCGCAATATTCGTGCATAACCCATTGTTCGAGCCAGCTCAGATTCGGGTCTTTAAGGCTTTCGTATTGCGTTACGTGCGCTTCTTCTATCATAGCAATCTCTGCATAAAGCTTTCTGCCCAGGTCGTTTTTATACCATTGCGCTATATTCATATAATAGTTCATTGTCTGCTGTTCGGCAGCGGTAATCGTGCTTGCAACGAGTTTGCTGTATAAATCGGCTTTTTCGGCGTTCATATGCGGAGAGACGTCGTCGGACGGATAGCGGTGTTCGGCGATAGTAGGTCTGCCGGGCATAATTTCGGTAAATTTTCCGACGAGGATATCTGCATCTTCGCCTTTATCCATTTTCAGAAGATTTGCGTAGCGGTAGAGGTGGTCGAAGTCCTCAAGTAAAGCAAAATTTAACGCTTTGATATTTGCCGCATCTTTTTCGTGGCGCGCCAGTACTGCCGTAAGGTCCACGGCGAGCTGTTCGTATGCAATGGTCGTCTCAAGTATGCTTTCGTTTATGGGTTTTAAACAGCTTATACGTTTTTGTTGTTGCTGCTCCTGACGGCGAACAACTGCAAGAGTGGTGAGAATTTCCGGTTCGTCACAGTGGCGTGCAAACTGGTGCATAAACCATTGAGATTCGAATTCCGTGCCGTTCATAAGAATGACGCGCGTTTTGGTATAAGGGGAAGTGTTTTTCTTATTGTAACTTTTAGGGTACATCTTTTTCAGCGGTAAGAAACTGTTTTCCAAACTTTTTGATTTTTCTTTTATAGGGTTCATAATCAGCCTCCGCATAAATTTTTAACTATCGCAATTATTTTTAATCATTTTAATGCAATTTTGCTTTGCTTTTTTAAATTTTTGTGGTAATATTAAGTAGATGTTTAGGTTAAACGCAGGTGTCGCCTATCGGTATGGCGTCAGCTTCCCAAGCTGATTTCGGCGGGTCCGTGCAAAGCCACCGTGCGAAGCGCGGTACTACCGTCACAACGGGAGAAAATAACAGAATATGCAGGTGTCGCCTATCGGTATGGCGTCAGCTTCCCAAGCTGATTTTGGCGGGTCCGACTCCCGTCACCTGCTCCAAAACATAACCGGACGAGGTTAGTAAAAAGGACAGCTTTAGCTGTCTTTTTTGCTTTTAATACATATAGTCTTGTTGACTAAAAATTCAATTTATAATATAATTGTTTCGAGGAAAGTTATGCGGCTTATAATAAAAATAGGAACGTCGACGTTGACGCATCCTTCGGGCAGGTTAAATATCAGGCTTGTCGGGCAATTGTGTAAAATAATCAGCGATTTAAAAAACGCGGGGCATGAAATCGTGCTGGTTTCTTCCGGTGCAATAGGTATGGGTGTCGGTAAGCTTAATTTGTCTTCGCGTCCGACGGATATGCCCACAAAGCAGGCGGCGGCGGCAGTGGGGCAGTGTGAGCTAATGTATGTATACGATAAGCTTTTTTCAGAGTATAACCATACTGTTGCTCAAATTCTTATTACGGGTGAAGACGTGCAGAACGAGTTGCGTCGCAAACATTTTGAAAATACCGTTTTCAAATTGCTTGAACTTAATGCTTTGCCGATTATAAACGAAAACGATACTGTTTCTACGGAAGAAATTACAGTAGGCGACAATGACAGATTAGCGGCTATCGTAGCCGTTAGCGCAAAAGCGGATTTACTTGTGCTTTTGAGCGATATAGAGGGATTGTATACAGCCGACCCTAAAGAAAACAATAATGCGCGTCTGATACCTGTTGTGGATAAAATAGATGAAGATATTCTCTCTCATGCAGGTGGGGCGGGCAGTTCGCTCGGGACTGGCGGAATGACTACAAAACTCAAAGCGGCTCAATTGTGTACTGAAAACGGAATTGATATGATAATAACTAACGGGGAGAATCCTGAAAATTTGTATAAAGCAGTAGAAGGAATTAATACAGGTACGAGGTTTTTAAGTAAGAAATGACCACTTCTGAAATTCTTGAAAACGCAAAACGAATAAAAAATACCGTTGCATTAATGTCTACGGAACAGAAAAATGCAGCGCTTATAAAAATGGCGGAAGCCATAGAAGAAGAAAAAGACGCGATTTTGCGTGCAAATAATGTCGATTTAAATAATATGCAAGGTATTATGTCAGACGTAATGCTGGACAGGTTGGCGCTTTCGGAGCAAAGAATACGTTCAATGGCGGAAAATATGCGCGCAATGGCGAAAATTCCCGACCCTATAGGTGTAACGCTTGACGAGTATGAAACCTGCAACGGTTTACGCATAAAAAAAGTTTCGGTGCCGATTGGTGTAATTGCGCTTATATATGAAAGCCGCCCCAACGTTACTGCCGACGCTGCGGCAATGGCCCTTAAAACCGGCAATGTGTGTATACTGAAAATCGGAAAGGAAGCGTACGGCTCTGCGCGCGCTATAATAAACGCGATGCGTAAGGGCTTGAAAAAAGCGGGCGTATCGCAAAGTGTTTTAAGCCTTATCGAGGACACTTCGCGCAAGTCGGCAACCGAGCTTATGACGGCCGTGGGGTACATAGATTTGCTTATACCGCGCGGTGGCAAGGGTTTGATTGACGCATGCGTAAGTTATGCAAAGGTTCCGTGCATACAGACGGGAACGGGGGTTTGTCATGTTTACGTTGACGAGTATGCAGATACGGAAAAGGCGTTGAACATTATCGAAAACGCGAAATGTAGCAGACCTTCCGTTTGCAACGCTATGGAGGTTTTATTACTTCATAAAAATATATCCGAAAGTTTTTTACCTTTATTGTATAACAGATTGATTACCGACAGGAAGGAAAATGCGGTTAAGCTTAAACTCGATAATCGTGCTTTTGCAATATTAGGCGGCAGACACAATTGTTTTTCCGCCGAAGAAGGAGATTTCGATACGGAATTTCTCGATTACGTTATGTCGGTTAAAATCGTTGACGGCGTAAAAGACGCTGCTTCGCATATTGCTGCGCACTCCACCGGGCATAGCGATTGTATTGTGACGGAAAACGAGGAAAACTCGAAACTGTTTACTCGGACGGTTGACAGCGCCGCGGTTTACGTCAACGCTTCGACTCGTTTTACCGACGGCGGGGAGTTCGGAATGTGCGGCGAAATAGGCATTTCCACACAGAAGCTGCACGCCAGAGGCCCTATGGGGCTTAAAGAGCTTACATCCTATAAGTACGTTATTGTAGGAAACGGAAATATAAGATAGTGAAAAAATAACTTATCTTTACGGTTAAAATAATTGATTTTTTTATTATTTTAATGTAATATAATTATACTTGCTGAAAAGCTTCCGTAGTTAAATGGATATAACAGCCCCCTCCTAAGGGGCCGTTCCGGGTTC
>CANPBT010000025.1 GCA_947572415.1 uncultured Clostridia bacterium
TAGCCGTCACACGATTTCCAATCGTGCGCCTTAAACCGCTCAGCCATCTCTGCATTGCCTAATTCTTGCTTATTTTAGCCTATTTTATGGCAAAAATCAAGCATTTTTGCACGATATAACAAACTCCGCGTATTTTTTTGCGATATTGACGCCGCATACTTTTTCGGCGGCGGCAAAAAATGCGTTTGAATTGACTTCGCAAATATATCTTTCGCCGTCGTTATCCGTCAAAACGTCTATTCCGCAATAATCGAGCTTCAATATTTTTGCGACCTTCTCGCATAAAGCGATAAGGTTTTCGTCTGCGGTATAGCTTTCGCCTTTTCCGCCCAACTCGATATTAGAACGGAAATCGTCGGGATTTTTGCGCCGCATAGCGCAAACGAACTTACCACCGATGACTATTATCCTTATGTCCTCACCGCCGCGCCCGATAAATTTCTGATAAAAATGCGGTTTAAGCTTATTTTCACGCTCGAAATCATACAACATTTGCTTATCTTTAATCAGAAACACACCCGCACCCAACGAACCGTAACAGTTTTTCGCCACGAGAGGTAAACCGAGCTTTTTAACAGTTTCATCGATAAAATTCTCATCTATCTGCGCGTCGGGATAATAGCACAGCGGCGAATATACGCAGTCGGGCATAGGTATTCCGTTGTCGGCAAGCGCAATATGCGTAAGCAGCTTATCGTCGCACACTTCGACTGCCGCGGAGCTGTTGAAAAGCCGCAGCCCGCGCTTTTCAAGCATTCGGGCGGCAGCTTTATCCTTATCCAGAAAAACGACGAAATCGCTTTCCATACTCTCTATCCCGCCGTTCTTAATTTGCGCAAGACCGACGTTTTTAATAATTTTACAGTCGACTTTAAGCGCGGCGAATTCCTCCGCCAAGCGCTGCGCCTGCGTTATCTGCGACTTGTTTTTTATATAAGCGTTTACTACTATGACACCGTTCATTCGATTGCTCAGGTTACGACCCTGATTACGGACTGCACTTTCGCGAATTTATCTATTGCGTTGATTTCCTCAACGGCTTTTAAAATATGCTTTTCACTTGTTTCGTGGGATACGAGCACCAGAGGCACGCCGCCGTTTTCTTCTTCCGCGTTTTCCTGTATTACCTGAGAAAGGCTTATGCTGTTTTTGCCGAGCACGGCGGAAACCTTCGATAAAACGCCCGCCTTGTCACGCGCGACAAGCCTTATATAATACGCGCTTTTGAAATTGCTTACGAACTTCGTATCAGGGTCGGCGTTGGGCGTATTTTTGAATGCGGAATAATTGAAATTATCGTGCGTCGCGCAATAAATAATATCGCCGACTATCGCGCTGCCCGTAGGTAACGCGCCCGCGCCCCTGCCGTAGAGCATTACGTCCTCGACGCAGTCGCCCGTAATGAACACCGCATTGTAGCTGTCGTTTACGCTTGCGAGAGGATGACTGTTTTTAATAAACGCCGGGTGTACCCTCACTTCTATTCCGTTTTCGGTATTTTTTCCTAATGCGATAAGCTTTAAAGTATAACCGAGCCGCTTACCGTAAGAGATATCAAGCGAATCAATAGCAGTAATTCCCTCGCGGTAAATTTTTTCGAACGGAATTTTCGTATGGAAAGCCAGACTAGAAAGAATCGAGAGCTTGTACGCGGCGTCGTAACCTTCTACGTCCGCAGTGGGATTCGCTTCCGCATAACCCAACGACTGCGCCTCTTTTAAAACGTCCTCGTAAGACGCGCCGCCGTCCGACATTTTGGTTAAAATATAATTCGTAGTACCGTTTATTATGCCCAAAAGCGACGTGATTTTATTGCCCTGCAAGTTATCGAGAAGCGACCTTATTACGGGCACGCCGCCTACGCAGCTCGCTTCGAAAAACAATCCGCAATTATTCTTTTTTGCGGCTTTTTCCAGCTCGTGGCTATACTTGCAAAACAGCTCCTTATTCGAGGTAACAACAGATTTACCCGCATTCAGCGCGGCAAGCACATATTTTTTCGCAGGGTCGACGCCACCCATAACCTCGACGACTATATCGACTTCCGGGTTCGAGCAGACTTCGGCTATATTCGACGCGATTTTCTGTTCGTCGATGCCGAGCGCAAGCGCGCGTTCCTTTCTGAGCTCGAGCACGCTTTCGACAATTATATCCACGCCGTGATTTTTTTTGTAGAAATCTCTTTTTTCGGTGAGAATTTTATAAGTTCCGCCGCCAACAACGCCGAGACCGAGTATCGCAACGCCGACTTTTTTCATAATTATACCTCCGTACTGTTTAAATCGTACAAATATTTCAGACCTTCGAGTGTAAGAAGTTTATCCACGTAATCTATACACGAAATTTCTTTTGCTATTACTTCCGAAAAGCCGCCGGTTGCGACCGTCTTTACTTCCTCGCATTTCATTTCGCGTTTTATTTTTTTGACTATATATTCGACAAGCCCCGAAAACCCGAAAACTATGCCCGACTGCATATTCGTAACGGTGTTTTTACCTATCACCGAGGCGGGGCGCTCTATTTCGACGCGCGGGAGCTTCGCAGTACCGTTTACGAGGCTGTCCAAAGAGCCCTTTATTCCGGGTGCGATTACACCGCCGATAAATTCGCCCCTTTTGTCAATCACGTTAAACGTGGTCGCCGTGCCGAAATCTATGATAATGAGGGGCGCGCCGTACTTCCTTACCGCGGAAACGTTGTTTACCACCCTGTCGGCGCCCACTTCCTTTGCGTTGTCGACGCGCAGGTTCAGCCCCGTTTTAAGCCCGGGCGCAAGCATTAAAGGATTGATTTTAAGGTAAGTGCGGCACATTCTTTCGAGCGTATAGTCGAGCTGCGGCACAACCGACGAAATTATCCCGCCGACGATATCGGCGGCGCCTATACCGTTGTTGCCGAGTATCGTTATCAGCTGACCGCCGTACTCGTCGGAAGTTTTTTTATGCTCGGTAGCGACGCGGAAACTGAGTTTAAGCTCGTCGCCGTCAAAAACGGCGTACTTTATATTAGTGTTTCCCACGTCCATACAAATTATCATATTAAGCCTCTTTTTTAAAATTGTCGGGTTTTTTGTCGGATTTGAATTTTTTTGAAATTTGTTTTTCCACCACTGCGTCGACCGTGTAAAGCGCGGGCGCGCATACAAGGTTTATCGCAAGCTCGATAAAAAAGTTTACCGTAACGAAACCGACAACGATTATATACATAATATTGCGTCCGTCAAGCTGCGGCATATAGTCGCTTACGAAAGCGTTTATACTGCCACTCATGCAGAGCGCGCCGAGTATGAATATGCCCGTATTGACTACGGGGACGACCGCCGCCGCGACGAACACCGCAACATATCTGTTTTTCTTTTTTATAAGATTATACAAAAAGCCCGCAAGCGCACCTGCCGCCATGCCCTTTAAAAGCACTGTCACCGTCGTAAAAAACGGACTGTCGTTCAAGACAAACGCCGTAAAAAAGTTGGCGCCCGTAACGCCCGTCATCAGCACGACAAACCCGAAAACAAAGCCTAAGAGTAGCCCCGCAACGGGGCCGAGCATTATAGCGCCTAAAGTTACGGGCACGAGCACGAAGCTTAAATTCAGCCCTGCCGCGCCTATGGGTATCGCGCTTCCCCAAAGTTGCAAAATCACGACAAGCGCAACCAGCACCGCAAGGAAGGCAACATTCTTTGCCGAAAAGAAACTATTTCTTTTCTTTTCCATAAAATCCTCCGTCGGATCTCTTAAATAGAGTATCCGCAAAATAAAATATTATACTTATTATACGGTCAGGTCGGGGAATGTTCCCCCGTATCTGCCGAAAGTACCGCCGTTTATTATATAATTATAGCATTGCAAGCGCTTTAATGCAAGCATAGGGCAGTAACATTTTTGCTCAATTCGTAATATTATTTAATATACCTATTTACGGAAACTGCACGCGCAAAAACAAATTTACATACCGCCGTGCAGCATATTTCACAGGAGGAAATTTATGAACATTTTTTCGCAGTGCTGCGGCACAAACAGCTGTCTTTGGATATTAATACTCTTGCTCGTTGCGGCAAGTTGCAGCGGCAACGGTATTGACGGCGTACTCAGCGGAAGCTGTACACCCATACTTATAGCCCTTATTTACAGTATGTGGAAAAACGGTACTTTATCCAACCTTTTATGCGGCAACGGCAGCTGCGGTTGCGGATGCGGCTGTAACTGACACAGACAAAAAAAGGGGGGCTGCCCGTCGGCAGCTCCCCTTTACTTTATATCAAATTTTTTTCGTAAAGATATTTATACACCGCGACCGCGGTTTTCGCGTCGCAGATTTCACCGCTTTCAAGCATTTTCAAAACCTCGGCTACGGGCACGAATTCGCAGTTTAAAAATTCACCCTCGTCAAGATTTCGCCCTACGAAAGTGAAACTTTCCGCAAAATATATATGGATAATCTCGTCGGTGTAACCGGGGGTAGGATAAATTTCGGCAAGGCGGACAAGCTGCGCCCTGTAACCCGTTTCCTCTTCGAGCTCACGCTCGGCTGCCGCCATAGGCTCCTCCCCGCCGTTTAATTTGCCCGCGGGGATTTCGTATATTTCCTTTCCATACAGATAGCGAAACTGCTTAACAAGCAATATTTTGCCATCTTTTATAAGCAGAACCGCCGCGCCGCCGCTGTGCCTTACGCACTCGCGCACGCTCTTTTCACCGTTATCGAGCCCGACTTCGTCGACCTCGACGGAAAAAATCCTGCCCTTGAACACCGTTTGAGAATTAAGCTGTTTTTCAAAAAAACTCATAATACCTTTTCGTACTCCGCAAGGCTTTCGATAAGCGGCGCAATTTGCTCGCTGACGCATTTATGATATAAAACAAAATAATTGTAGCCGCTGATAAGCGCGTCGATAAGCGGCTCGTTGCCGTATTTTACGGCGTTTAAAAGCTCGTCGAGCATTTTGAACCCGCCCTCTTTATCCTCTTTCGACATAGGCTGCTCCGCAATAAACCTTTTTTCTTCCGCAACAGCAATACCGATAGCCGAAATAAGATTCGCCCTTTCGGAATTCGCGCTTGAAGCGACGCCCGGTTTTCCTCCGTCCGCGCTTTCGCCCGAATAAAGCTGCTCCTTGAAAACCTGCTTTATCATATCCTGCAAGCTTGAAATTACCACCCTGCAAAACGCCTGATAGCTCGCGTAATAGCTGCCGTCCTCCTGAAAATAGAGTTGCAGAAAATCGTTGAAATTTATCGTACCCCTGTCAAACTCGACGAGAAGGCAGAAAATAAACGCCAGCCTCTGCCCTACCGTCTGCGGGAGCATAACGCAATACCTGTTTATAAGTCCGTCGTCCACGTAAATCAGGCATTTTGATTTCTGCTCGGAATAATTGAAATCCTTAGTGACGGTATCGAACAGCTTATAAAGCTCGGGACTGTTGACGATACATTTCAAAATATCCTTAATTTTGGTAGTAGCCATAATGAATTTGCATTTTTTAAGCTCTTCACACTTTTCCAGAAATACCGTAACCTGTTGTTTAACCGTCGTCATAATTCACCTTTCATACGTTGTCATATTAATTATAACACATATTATTTTAAAATTAAATTATTTTAAGGGCAAATATCTTGATTTTAATCGGATAATTATGTATAATATATTAAACTTTTTTAATTTTTTTTGATTTTATGCTGAACACGGGCGAAACTTCTATTAACAAATTAATAATTCTTTTCGTCTTTGACAAAATGGAAAGCGCGCTTGCCGAAAGGACGATTGTGGATATGTGCTCCACCTCAAACAGTTGGATGGGGTATATGGACTGCGTAAATATTATCCACAAGCTTATCGACGATAATTTTATTTGCATCGTAAGCGAGGACGACGACACGCTTTACACGATTACGCCCGACGGAAGAGAAACGCTTGCGAATTTTTATATTAACATACCTAAAAGCGTCAGGGAAGAAATTTCGCAATTCGTCAAGAAAAACAGCGCAAGATACAGAAACCGTCAGGAATGCCGCTCGGACTACTATCAGAATATGGACGGCACCTACACCGTCGCGCTTAAAATACTTGCGCCCGTTCAGCCGCTTTTAGAGTTGAAATTTGTCGTGCCAGACAAAAAATCCGCGAAAGCCATTTATAAAAAATGGGAAGAAAAAGCTGCCGACCTCTACTCGGTTATTTACGAAAATCTTTGTGATTAGGAGAAATTTTATGTTTGTTTACTATACTTCCGGAACTTGTTCAAGGCAGATTATCTTTGAAGTTGACGAAGAAAAAAAGCTGCATCAGGTAAAATTTATCGGCGGTTGCAGCGGCAATCTTCAAGGCGTGGGGCGGCTTGTCGAGGGAAAAACGCTTGACGAAGTCGAAAGCCTGCTCGCGGGGATAAAATGCAAAAACAACACCTCCTGCCCCGACCAGCTGAGTAAAGCAATCGGCGCATACAAAAAATCTCTCGAAGAAAACAAGGAAACAAAGAAATAAAAATACCACCCGCTGCGCGGGTGGTATTTTTATTTTATTGCAATATGTCACACATAATACTATATTAGCGTTAAATATTTAGTAATAAATCGTAAAAATCGCCCATATTTTTATTTACAAGGTCGTAATAGAAGCATCTGCCGTCATACCCGCTTTCGGCGGTATACCTTATCAGGTTGAAGCCGTAAAAGTCTTTTTGGACGTTTATAAGCAATTTTTCGTACGGCATTCCGTTACTTTCATACTTCTTACCGAACACGAATTCAACCCATAAACCGTGATTTAACTCTTTAAGCGTCAAATTGTTTATGCTTACGCCGAAGGCCGGCATATCGTGCGCGCCTTCAACCATGCGCGACCATCCTACCATAATCCCGTCAAACTTTTCATCGTCTTTTTCTATAACCGTAAGCTCGCCGTCGTTATAGACATTTAAGCTTTCCGCCGTCGTAAAAGATTTATCAAGGTCGATACAAATACTCATAATGCAATTAATATCCCTCCTTTACGGAAATATATTCGTTAAATTTTATTTTATTATATTATTAAAAATGTGTTAAGTCAACAATTGACAATGGTAAATACATTATTGTAAAATAGTATCAGAGGTGATTAAAATGGGATTTTTAAAAGGTAAAACAGCAATTATCACTGGCGGCGGACGCGCCAAACCGTTAAAGGACGGTTCGGCGGGCTCGATAGGCTACGGAATTGCTATCGCCTATGCGAAGGAAGGCGCAAATCTGGTATTAACGGGAAGAAACAAAACTAAACTCGACGAGGCGAAAGAAGAGCTTGAAAGACTGTACGGCATAAAAGTACTTGCGATAACCGCGGATATTAGCGCAAACGAGGACAACGAAGCTACCGTTAAAAACGTAATCGAAAAAACGCTTGCCGAATTCGGCAGAATCGACGTGCTTATAAACAACGCGCAGGCTTCGGCTTCGGGAGTTACGCTTGCCGAACACTCCACGGAGCAGTTTAATCTTGCGCTTTACTCTGGGCTGTACTCCGCTTTCCATTATATGAAAGCCTGCTACCCCCATCTTTGCAAGACGAAAGGCACGGTAATAAACTTTGCTTCCGGCGCGGGACTTTTCGGTAATTTCGGTCAGAGCGCATACGCCGCCGCCAAGGAAGGTATACGCGGACTTTCGAGGGTTGCCGCCACCGAATGGGGAAAGGACGGCATAAACGTGAATGTTATCTGCCCCCTTGCCTGGACGTCGCAACTCGAACAGTGGAAAGAATATAACCCCGAAGCTTTCAAGGCGAACGTGCATATGCCGCCTATGGGTCATTACGGCAATTCCGAGCTGGAAATCGGCAGGGTCTGCGTTCAGCTTGCCTCCCCCGACTTTAAATATATGTCGGGCGAAACGCTTACGCTCGAAGGCGGAATGGGTCAGCGTCCGTAAAATTCTAAAAGTAAAATGAAAACCACTTTGATTATCAAAGTGGTTTATTTTTTAATAAAGTTCTGATATTTTTTATGTATTTTACGGGATAAGGCGCGCTATTTTCGTCGGCAAAGACGACTTTTCTGATTACGCCCGTTTGCTCGCGGTTATGCGTGCCGAGCGGGGCGATTACCGTATCCCCCGCCTCCGCGTCGCGGCATTTGCCTAAAAGATACCAGTATCCTCTGCCCTTTACGTTCGGGTCGTCGGGAAATTCAACCGCAACAAAACACATAAGATTTTTATCCATAGTTTATAATCAGTAAATCTTCTTTCTTGCGACGGCTATCCTGATTTTACGCTTTTCGCGAACTTCGGCCGGCGCAGCTTCAACGGAAACGTTATCAGCAATTTCCTCGGTTTCGGCGGCATTCGTTATCGCAACTTCGCTTTCAACCGCTTTTTCGGTTTCCGCTTTTTCTTCGTTTACGGGAACCTGCTCCTTTTTCTTATCGACAGGGCGCGCGTCGATAGCGACGTCCATTCCGTCCGCCTGCAACATTTTTATGTATGAAAGGGCGCACGGATAGATGCTTGTTTTACTGCAATCGCGGCAAAACGGAGCATACATACCGCAAAGGTCGAACCCGCTTATTAAACTGTTTTTATATTTATCCGCGTCGATAACCTGCTGAATTTTTTCAAGATTTTCCATTGTCAGCTTTTTAGGCATATCTTTCAAAAGCTGTAAAGGCGCTTTACTGTCCCACATAGTTATAACTCCTGTACCGTTTTAATCATTATATAATAAATAGTCGGAAATTTCAAGTATTGTAATCAAATTTCTTGAACGGTAAGCGAGGAAAGTATTTCCTCGTACTTTTCTTTGGTGAACGATATGCTGTCTGGAAAGGTTACCGCCGCCGTACCGCCCGCCACGCCGCAACGCAACACGTCTTCAAGCGAGCCTCCCTTTAATATGGCGTTCGTTGCCGCGGCAACCATTGCGTCGCCCGCGCCCACGGTAGAATTCATCGCCACGTTTACGCTCTTGCAATGATAATTTTTATTGCCGTCGGTTATTATCGCGCCCTTTTTGCCGAGCGAAAGCAAAACGCACTCCGCGCCTTTATTTAAAATTACCTTGCAGCCTCTTATAATATCGTCCTTGGTCGTAAGCTTACAATTCAAAGTCCTCTCAAGCTCGTCGATATTCGGTTTGACAAGCCGAACCCCGCATTTTAAAGCCTGCAAAAGTCTTTCACCCTCGGTATCCGCAATTTTTATGACCGACTGCGGCACCACGGACAGTACCTTATGATAAAAATCCGCCGACATACCTTTTGCAAGCCCGCCCGCGACAACTACGGCTTCGCAGTGTTCTCCGAGCGATTTAATGTAATTTATCAGTTCTTCCTGCTTTTCCGCGCTTATTTCCGTACTGACGTCGTTCACCTCGGTAAGCATGGATTTTCGGTCGATAAATTTGTAATTCTCGCGTACGCGACCCTTATTCCATATAAATTTATACGAAACGCCTTCGCGGTGTAGTTCGTGCTCGAACTGCGCGCCGTTTTCTTCATACATAAAACCCGTAGCGTAGACATGTGCATTGAGCCGCGCCAACCCGACGGCAATATTTATGGCTTTGCCCGTATAAAACGCCCTTTTACTTATAATTTTATTTGTCATTCCGACATTTAACGAATCGACTTCGATATTCACGTCGATACACGGGCTTGGACAGACCGTCAAAATCATTGAAATTCCTCCCTTAACCGAGCATAATAAAAGCCGCCTAACGAGCGGCTTTAAAAGTTTTTACATAGAAATCATTTGAAGAGTTTCATACAGCTCGTAATTGAACTTCTTCTTCATGCTTACAGCCTCTATGATATCCATATCGATTATTTCGTTTTTACGGATACCGACTACGCGATTGCCTATGCCCTCGCTCAGAAGCCTGACCGCCTTATTGCCGAACTGCGCGGCAAGCATTCTGTCGGCCATTGTCGGAGAACCTCCGCGCTGAATATGACCTATCGTCGTAGGACGAACGGAATATGTAGTAACAGACTGCAGCTGCTTGGCAAACTCGTCCGCGGTGCAAACGCCTTCCGCAACGACAACGATATTCGAGTGCTTACCGTTCGCCCTCGAACGATTTATTTTCATTACTATATCGTCAAGGTCGAAAACCACCTCGGGGACGACTATTATTTCCGCGCCGCTCGCAATACCCGCAAACAGGGCTATATCGCCGCAACGCCTGCCCATAACCTCGACAACAGAAATCCTCTCGTGCGAAGTCATCGTGTCGCGAAGCTTGTTGATAACGTCAATACAGGTGTTTACAGCAGTATCGAAGCCGAGCGTATAGTCGGTATATTCAAGGTCGTTGTCAATCGTGCCCGGGATACCGATTGTAGGTATGCCGTAGCCCTCGGACAGACATTTCGCGCCCCTGAAAGAGCCGTCGCCGCCGATAACCACAAGCCCGTCGATACCTCTCGCTTCGAGAGTTTTAACCGCCTTTTTCTGACCCGCTTTCGTAAGCATTTCAAGACACCTTGCCGTACGAAGCTTTGTGCCGCCTCTCTGGACGATATCCGAAACGGAACGCATTTCCATAGGAATCATATCGTCGTCGATAAGGCCCTGATATCCGCGCTCGATTCCGTAAACTTCCATACCGTAATAAATGGCGGTTCTTACTACCGCCCTTATGCAAGCGTTCATTCCGGGAGCGTCCCCACCGCTGGTAAGCAAGCCTATTCTTTTCATAATAACCTCCGATTGATTGCGCAATCCATGCTTCGCCCCTGACCGCACGGAAACATATATTACATCATTTCCATTCTATATTATAACAGACGATTAATAAAAATACAACATTTTTTAAGAAGTTTTACGTTTTATCTATAAACTTTATATCGCCCAAACTCAAAAAAGTGCTCAACTCCGCCATAAGCCCCCGACAATAGTTTATGCCCGCGGGCAAAATATAACGCTTATCTCCCCTGACAATTTTACAGACCGAATCCCCCTCGTAATTTGCGAGCATACCGACAAGCTCCTCGAAGTCGCCGTCGCCGAGTTTGCCCGCGTTCAGCCAAAGCACCGCCTTTTCCCTTTTCGGCGCCGCCGCCTCCGCGCTGTTTATTTTATCGGAATCGATTGCCGTAATCTCGTCGATAATAAGCGAAATCCCCTTCTCGTCGTCCACATCGAGCTTACCCTTTACTTTGACAATTTTGTCGTTCGCTATTTCGGCTTTGAATTTTTCGTATGCCGAGGGGAAGCAAACGCACTCAAGGCTTCCGTAAACATCCTCAATGGTCAAAAAAGCCATATAACTGTTGGTTCGTTTGGTCATTGTCCGCCTAAAAGAAGCTATTATGCCTGCCATAGTAATATGAATACCGTCTGAAATGCGGTTATAAGTGCGATTTCCGTCCTCGTCTTCCACATAATCGTCAAGATACGAGCAATCGAAAGTACAGTCCGGGAAAGCATTCATATACTTCTCAAACGGGTGACCGCTGACGTATACGCCCAAAACCTGCTTCTCTTTAGACAGCTTTTCGTTAAGCTCGTACTCGGGAATATCGGGATAATTCACTTCAAGCTTTTCATCTTCGATAAAGTCGCCGAAAAGACTCATCTGCGCTCCGTCGCGCTGTTTGCTGATCGATTTCGCGCGCAAGCAAAGCGACTCGTACACGGCGGCAAGCCGCGAACGGTGCACCCCCATTTCGTCGAACGCGCCCGCAAAAATCAGTCCCTCGACAAGCCTTGAATTGAGCACCTTTATACAGCGCGAAATAAAATCGGGAAAATCTTTAAAGTTTCCGTTCTGGTTTCTTTCGCCGATTATACAATCTATGACCGCCTGCCCCGCGCCTTTCAGCGCCGACAGCCCGAAGCGCACGCCGTCGTTTTCTACGGTGAAAGCCGTCTTACTCTTGTTAATATCGGGCGGCAATACTTTGTAGCCCTTTTCCTTTAAATAAATTACGTATTTTGTAATTTCATCGATTTTGCTTAAACGGTTATTTAAAAGCGCGCAGATAAATTCTTTACAATAGTATTTTTTAAGCCACGCCGTCTGATACGCAAGCACAGCGTACGCCGCCGCGTGAGATTTGTTGAAGGCGTACGAAGCAAAACCTTCCATATCGCCGAAAATTTTGTTTGCTACCTCGGCGGAAATTCCGTTGTTTACGCAGCCTAATATCTTGCTGCCGTTAATATCGCTCACTCCGCCGTTTATGAACTTTTCTTTCTGCGCCATAAGGGTCTTTTTATCTTTCTTGCCCATGGCGCGACGCACGAGATCCGCTTCACCGAGCGAAAAGCCCGCGAGAAACTGGAATATCTGCATTACCTGTTCCTGATAGACCGGAATACCGTACGTTACCTTTAAAATCTGCTCTTCCGCTTCGCAGTCGTATGAAATCTGTTCAACACCGTGCTTTCTGTTACAAAACGAATCGATAAATTTCATAGGCCCGGGACGGTACAACGATACGCCCGCAATAAGGTCTTCGAGACAGTCGGGTTTAAGCGTTTTCATAAAGCGTTTCATGCCGCCGGCTTCGAGCTGGAATACGCCGTCGGTGTCACCGTCGGAAATAAGGCTGTATGCGCCCGCGTCGCTATAACCTATTTTATCGAAGTCGATTTCTTTGCCGAAATCCTCTTTTATATAGTCGACGCACTTTTTAATATCGGTTAAGGTAACGAGCGCAAGGAAGTCCATTTTCAACATTCCGAGCGACTCTATTTCCTTGGCGACAAACTGCGTCGTCACGTCCTCGCCGTTTCTCGAAAGCGGCACGTTGTCGGCAATACGCTTCTGACATATTACGACGCCCGCGGCGTGGATACCCGTCTGGCGAGGCATACCCTCTATCTTCAACGCCATGTCGATAACGCGGCGAAGCGCGTCGTCGGACTCGTAAATTTCACAGAACTCCGCGTTGCGCACCGCTTTCAGCTCGTTAAGCTTACCTTCAAGCTCGGCTTTTTTGTCCTCATCGGTTTCGTCCTGAAATTTCTTTTTCGCACCGGCTATTCTTCTGCCCAAAAGGTCGGTTATGGACGTCTTTCCGTCCATTATTTTGGTAAGTCGGTCAGTTTCGGAATAGGGCACGCGCATAACCCTGCCGACGTCTTTTATCGAGTTTTTTGCCGCCATTGTACCGAAAGTTACAATCTGGCAGACGTTTTCTTTGCCGTATTTACGGCGAACGTACTCAATCGTTTCCTCTCTTCGGTCGGTACAGAAGTCTATATCGAAGTCGGGCATAGACACGCGGTCGGGATTTAAAAATCTTTCGAAAAGCAGGTCGTACTGCAACGGTTCGACGTCGGTTATGCCTATAGAATAGGCGACTATCGAGCTTACGCCCGAACCGCGACCCGGCCCTACCGGTATTCCGTTCTCTTTCGACCAGTTTATAAAATCCCAGACTACGAGATAGTAATCGGCATAACCCATACCGCAGATAATGCCCAGCTCGTATTCCGCCCTGTCAAGCTCGCGTTGAGTCGGCGTGCCGTAACGCTTTTTTAACCCCTCCGCCGTGAGGCTTCTGAGATACTGCTCGGCCGTACTTCCGTCGGGCGGGGTGTACGTGGGAATAAGCGAATTGTCCTTTACGGGATAACCCTTTGAGTTGAGATTGAACGCAGGTTCGGAAACTTTATCGGCAATAACGCGGGTGTTGGAAATCGCTTTCGGGTGGTTAGGGAAAAGCGCCGCCATTTCGTCGCCCGTCTTGAAATAAAATTCGTTGGTGCTGAATTTCATTCTCTTTGGGTCGTCAAGCTGCTTTTTCATCTGAATACACATCAGAACGTCCTGCATTTCCGAATCTTCTTTTGAAAGATAATGCACGTCGTTCGTAGCGACAAGCTCTGCGCCTATTTCTCCCGCAAGCTTAATAAGAAGAGGCAAAACCCGCTTTTCCTCTTCAATGCCGTGATCCTGAATTTCTATGTAAAAATCGTCCTTAAAGGTGCTCTGTAAGTCGAGCGCGAGCCTTTTCGCGCCCTCGTAGTCGCCCGCAAGCAACCGCCTGGGTATACCTCCCGCAAGACATGCGGAAAGGCAGATTACCCCCTCAGAATGCTCTTTAAGCACTTTATAATCGATTTTGGGTTTATAATAGAAACCGTCGACAAACGCCATAGAGTCGAGCTGGACGAGATTTATATACCCTTTTCTGTTTTTTGCAAGCAAAATGAGATGCTCGGCAGTATTAGACGATTTATCATGCATATCTCTGGTGACGTAAAATTCACAACCGACGATATACTTAATACCCGCTACCGCGGCTTTCTCGGCAAGCTGAAGAGTGCCGTACATATTTCCGTGGTCGGTTATACATACGGTGTCTATCCCGTTGCTTTTACAGTGGTTTATAAGGTTGTCGATTTTGCACGCGCCGTCCAGAAGGGAATACTCGGTGTGCAGGTGAAGATGTATAAAATCGGTCATATCAGTCTTTCCCTAATGAGTCGGCTATATCGAAAATTCGCCTCATTCTGTGATTTATGCAGCTTTTTGTTATGCCCAGCCTATCGGCAAGCTCCTGCATCGACGCGTTTTTGTCCGCGAGCCGTGCCGCAGCCACGTCGAAAAGCAACTTATCAAGACTCTGAAGCCCTGCCGTGCCAGCGATAATTTCTATCGCGCGTACCTGATTTACAGACGCCGTGACGGTCTTATCGATATTAGAAACCGAGCAGTTGTTGACCCTGTTGGCGTTGTTTGTTTTATCTTTAAGCTCCACTATCTTATTTAATTTTTCAAGGCAACCCGTCGCGGATATAAGGTGCAAAAGGTCGGAAATCACCTCTTTGCTCTTTACGTACACGACAGCCGAATCCTTCCTCGATACGAGCTTTGCAAGGACCTCGAAATCGCACAGAATTCCGCAAAAATCGCTTGCCGTTATTTTGTTTGAAAAAACTATTTCGAAGTGGTAGCCGGTGCGACTGTACGACCCCTCCTCGGGCAGCGTACAGCTTCCGCCGCCGAGAAACGCACCCCTGATATACGCCGCTTTGCAGCAATCGCGCGCGACAAGTTTTTCATCTATCCCGAAAACAAGCGAAACCTCGTCGCCCGCCGTCCTTATTATGCTAAGTTCGTTTAAAAGCTTTCGCGCGGCTTCGCCCACGCACGCAAACGTAAGCTTGTCCTTGCCGCTTAAAACGTCGAACCTCGCCCCCGTGACCGTCAGATGCAGCCCGAAAGCCCCCTCCAGCACGTCGGAAATATATTCGGCGGTACCCTCGTTTTCGGTAGTTATTTCAAAGCCGAATTCTCCGTTTTGCGATATTACGCTTCCGCTTGTGCGTATAAACGCAGAAACGAGGGCAAGCTTACAACACCTGTCCTCTGTCTGTACGGAAGATATTTCGTTTTTTATTTCTTCGGTAAAATTGAACATTTTATAAATTTTCCGCTTTGTATCTTGCAAATCTGAAATTCGGGAGTCTGCCGTCGATATTGTCGATTTGCTCCAGAGGCACGCTCGCCTCGGCAAGGATTTCCTCCGCAATCGCGGTATCGCCGACTCTGCCGGCGGAATGCGCGTCGGAGTCGATTACAAACCGCACGCCGGTAGCTGCCATACGGTTGAGCTCTTCTGCGGAAACATGACGCTTTTTTGTGTTTATTTCAATATACGTGCCGTAGTCGGCGCAGCACTTCGCCACTTCGACCACGTCGCAGAAGCACTTATAATTTATATGAGTTATTATATCGATAGGGTTTTTCTTTATCGCGTTTATATACGCCTGCGTAGTAACCGCGACAGACTTGTCCGACGGACGTTTGCCAAGCTTGTACGCACCGTAGTTTTTAATGAAAATTTTATAAAAATCGCAGATACTTTTAAACCTCAGCACCTCGTGAATCCCGCAAAGATACAAATCGAAATACTTCAAATCGGTTTTAAGCATATCCGTATCGCCCTTTACGGAGGTGAGGTTGCTTTCCATACCCATTAAAACTCTTACGCCCGTAAGCTTTTCCGCCTCGTTTATTTCCGCGCGCAAATCCACGAGCTTTCTGCGCTTGAGCCCGAATACAAGATGATTGAAACCGTGGTCCGTTATTCCTATTTCCTTAAGCCCCTTAGCCTTAGCTGCCATAGCATTTTCAAGCACGGTATTTTTACCGTGCGAATACGGAGTATGAGTATGATAATCTGACGTAAGTATCATTTAAAAATCTCCTATGTAAACTACCTCTTCTTCAAGTTTAATGCCCGTACGTCGAGCGACCTTTTGTTTGACTTCCTCGATAAGCGCGCGCACGTCGCCGGAGCTCGAGCCGGCGTTGATAATGAAGTTCGCATGGTCGCGGCTGACCTCCGCTTTTCCGACGGAAAGCCCTTTCAAGCCCGCCCCGTCGATAACTTTACCGGCGCTGTAATCGGGCGTGTTTTTAAAGACGCAACCGCAGCTCGCACCTTTCGGTAATCGGCTTCTCGAAGCGATAACCTCGGCGATATTTCGCTTTATCTCTTCACGCGGTTTGGGGCAGATTTTGAACTCAACGCCCAAAATTAACCCGTTTATGTCTTGCATAGTACTATATTTATAACCAAAATTACAGGTTTTATTTGAAAAATTACGTATTTTGCCGTCGTAAAGCTTTACCATAACAACGTCGTCCGACACGTATTTGCCCGCCGCACCGCCGTTCATATAGGCAAGCCCGCCGCACGTTGCGGGTATGCCTGCAAGGTATTCGAGCCCGCCGAAGCAGTTATCGGCGCAGTACTTTAAAAGCGCTCCGACCATAGTCCCCGCTCGGCAAAAAATTTTGTCGGCAGCGGTGCGATACACGCCCGCAAGCCTTTTTGTGCATATCACCGCGCCGTCGAAACCGCTGTCGGAAGCAAGCACGTTCGAACCGTTACCCAGCATGACGAAAGGTATTTTTTCCGAAGCGAGATAATCGTACACGGCAACCGCGCCGTTAACAGTCTCGGGCATAAATGCAAGCTTTGCCGCACCTCCGCACTTATACGTGGTATGTTCGGCAAAAACGAAAGGTGTTGCAAGCGCACTTTCGGCTATTTCTGGATTGTTGTTTTCAATCAATTATTTACCTCTATTATAATAACATTTTTTTTTGAATTTTACAATTATTTCAACAGATTTTTTAAGACATTTACATTACAATCGGCAATTAATTTTTGAATTTCGCCGCGCGTACCCTCGCTTATGGGCGAGGCGAGCTTGTATTCGTAGCTCAGCCCCTCCATCTGTTTCATTTCGTCGTCGTACAGAGTTGCGCCGTTTGCAAGCATTCCGATTTTATTGACGCCCGATTTTGAATTTATGAGGTAGCTTACAAATCTTTCCGCGGTTTTCTTATACTTGCTTTGCGCAATTACCGAAACGTTCTGATACAAGTCGTTGTACACGGTTACCGGTTTTACAGCAAAGCTTACGGCGCGCGTCTTTAATCTGTAAATATCGCGCTGGGTGCCCAAAAGATACTTGTATTTGCCGTCAATAAGCTTCACATACGCGGCGGTAGGCTTTTCCACCGCCGCGTCGGCTATTCCGCACATAAGCGCCGCTGCAGAGGAAAAATTATCCTTTCCGCCGTTTACGACGGTATTCACAGAGCCGATATCCGAAAAATCGGAATTTATGTCGAGGGTAAGAAAGCAGTACCCTCCGTGACACCACTCCGCATATCCTTCTATATACTTTTCAAGCCCGTACATTCCCGCGCCGTAAGATACGACGTCGGGTACATTTCCCTCTTTGAGATTGAGCCGCGCCGCCTCTGAGGTAAGCGCGGTGACGGTTACGTAACAACTTTCGCTTTCCGCAAAAGCTTCACCCGTCTTTTTAAGATAATCCGCGCGGGAGCCCTTCCCGCCCTCGAAATTGTCAATCTGCCAGATATTTAGCACAGGCTTTTCGCCGGACTGCGGCTTCGCCTCCTCCTTTGCAAACGCAACCGCCGTAAAGCTTATCACGGCAACAAAGCATAAAAGCATAAACAACAGCGGCTTTAAACGCGACAAAATTTTCTTCATATATTATTATACTGCGTTTGCCGCTTAAAAATTCATAGGGGAGCAACCGTATCGCACAGTCACTCCCCCCGCATAGCCGCTATAACGCAGGTTTCGCGCTTTAACGGCTATGCTTTATATAATAAAGCGTTTACGCTTGTAATAATATCTTGCGCACAACGATATTTTTTATGCAAAAATAAAGACGGCTTTTTCGCCGCCTTTATTTTATTATTCGTCGTCTTCTTCCGGAAGTTCAACGTTGTGATAAACGTCCTGAACATCGTCGAGCTCGTCGAGCTTATCGAGCATTTTACGGAAAGAAGCAAGCTTTTCGCCGTCAAGCGTGATATAGTTCTGCGGAATCATTTTAATCGCCGCTTCGAGGAAGGTTATGCCCTTATCCTCGAAATACTTTCTCGCGTTGGAAAAAGCTTCGGGGGTTGTATATACTTCGTAAACGTCGTCGGAAGCAATGAAATCCTCGGCTTCCGCTTCGAGACAATACTCCATCATCGTATCTTCGTCAAGCGCAACCGTACGCTCGATTACAAGTATCCCCTTATCGTCGAACATATACGAAACACAGCCGTTATTACCCATCTGCCCGCCGCACTTAGACATGGTCGAGCGGATATCTCCCGCCGTTCTGTTTACGTTGTCGGTAAGCGTTTTTATAATTACCGCCGAACCCGCAACGCCGTAACCTTCATAAGTAAGCTCCTTATATTCCTTGTCGCCGAGCTCGCCCGCGGCTTTCGCAATCGAGCGTTTTATATTTTCGTTGGGCATATTTGCAGCTTTAGCCTTAGCTATAACGTCGGCAAGCTTCGAGTTTGTGTCGGGGTTGGGGTTACCCTTTGCCGCAACGGCAAGCTCCCTGCCTAATTTGGTGAAAATCGCGCCGCGCGCAGCGTCCGTCTTGCCCTTTTTTGCTTGTATATTGTGCCATTTTGAATGTCCTGACATATTTAAACCTCTTATTTGATTTTATTTTTCAGCGCGTACATCGCAATGCCCGCGGATACCGCGGCGTTAAGACTCTCGCACGTGTCGCGCATGGGAATTTTAACCGTATAAGCCGCCGAACGCAGTATATCTTCGCTTATCCCGCCGCCCTCGTTGCCTATGCAAAGGCAGAATTTTTGCGGGGAAACGAACGAAAAGATATCCTCACCGCACATATCGGCGCAAATCAGCGGTATACCCGAAAGCGCGGAAAGCACTTCTTCCCTGCTCCCCGAACGGATTTCAACGAAAAATATTCCGCTCATACTCGCGCGCACGCATTTCGGAGAAAACGGGTCGGTACAGTTTATAAGATAAACTTCACGATAGCCCGCGGCATTAGCCGTACGCAAAATCGTGCCGAGATTACCCGGGTCCTGCAAGCTGTCAAGCAACAGGCAGGCGTCCTCGGGCGGTTTTAAGCTCGATTGCGGAATTTTTACAGCGGCAAGCACGCCCTGAGGCGTCTTTTCCGAGGATACGCTTTTGAACACCTCGACGCTTACGACTACAGCCTGCGGATATTGCTCCGCGTGGCGTTCGGTGCAGATTATACGCGATACTTCACAGTTCGCCGCTATACATTCGTTTACGGGTTTCGTGCCCTCCACAAGATATTCGCCGTACTGCCGCCTGAATTTTTTATCCGAAAGCGAGCTTATATATTTGATTACGGGGTTTGATTTCGACGTTATTATCATATAAAAAATTAAGCCTTTACTTTAAAAGGCTTAAAATTTGATTATAAAGCTTGTTTTGCCTTCGAAGCAAGTTCCGCAAACGCTTTTTCGTCGTTTACGGCAAGGTCGGCAAGCACCTTTCTGTTGAGGTTGATGCCGGCGGTTTTAAGGCCGAACATAAACTTCGAATACGAAAGTCCGTTAATCCTTGCTGCGGCGTTGATACGCGCAATCCAGAGGCTGCGCATATCGCGCTTTCTGAGCCTTCTGCCGATATATGCATAGTTTAAAGACTTCATTACCGCCTGACGGGCAATTCTGTAAGACTTCGACTTGTTGCCGAAGTAGCCTTTTGCAAGGCGCATTATCTTTCTGCGCTTCTTTAAAGCGTTTACCGTTCTTTTAATACGCATTCTTTTCTGTCCTCCCGTTAACCTTTATAAGGAATCATTGCTTTTACGTTGGATTCCTGCGTAACCGAAACAAGCGTATTCTGACGCAAATTTCTCTTTCTTTTTCTGTTTTTTGTTTCAGCTTTATGGTTCTTACCGCCGTGAGGTCTTTTCACCTTGCCGGTCGAAGTTAGCCAAAAACGCTTTTTTGTGCCGCTGTGCGACTTCTGTTTGGGCATATTTTTATCCTCCAAATGAAAAATTTCCTGATTTTTAGTTAAGCTTTTACGGGCGAAAGAATCATTATTATGTTCCTGCCTTCCGTAGTAGGCTTTTTATCCTGCAACGCCTTGCCTTCGAGCCCGTCGAAAAAGTCCTGCATAACCTTTACGCCCTGATAAGCGCGCGCATTTTCGCGCCCTTTCATTCTTATCGAAACTTTGACTTTGTTGCCCGCGTCAAGGAATTTAAGACACTGCTTTGTCTTGACGGCGATATCGCCGACGTCTATCGTCATTGAAAGACGTATTTCCTTTATTTCGATAACGGTCTGATTTTTGCGATTTTCCTTTTCGCGCTTAGCCTGTTCGTATTTGAATTTGGAGTAATCCATAATTTTACATACGGGAGGATTAGCGTTGGGAGAAATTTTGACAAGGTCAAGTTCGGCGTCGTACGCAAGACGCTGCGCGTCGCGGGACGACATTACGCCGAGCATTGCGCCGTCGTTTGCGATAACCCTTACTTCTCTGTCACGGATAGCTTCGTTGACGGAATATAAGTCCTTTATAATCTTATACCTCTCTGAATTTTTGCCCGAAAAAAAATCGGGTTGCAAGGCAACCCGAAATAATGAAAGGCATATCAATACCTTATAAATCATTATCAGCCGGACGGAATTTCCGTAAGGCGAAAGGGGCTTACCTTTACTTAACGATAATATATTACACTTTAACGATAAAATTGTCAAACGATTTTACAAAATTAATTTAAAAAATAATTTTTTTTGCGTCCTCACCCTTTATGCGCGCAACAAAATCATCGATTGATATATTTTCCTTGTCCTCTACGCCGCGTTTGTTTACGTTTACGGTGTTTTCCTCCGCTTCCTTATCGCCGACGACAAGTACGTACGGCACCTTATCGAGCTTCGCTTCACGGATTTTATAGCCGATTTTTTCGTTGCGGCTGTCAACCTCGCAGCGGATACCGTTATACGCAAGCTTTTCCGCAACGGATTTTGCGTAAGCAAGCGTTCTGTCGGTTATAGGAAGAACTTTTACCTGCGTGGGGCACATCCATAAGGGAAATGCGCCGGCATATTTTTCTATGAGGAAAGCGAGCGTCCTTTCGTAACAGCCTATCGAGCTGCGATGAATTACGTAAGGATGACGTTTTACGCCGTCGACGTCCACGTACTGCATATCGAAGCTTTCGCCCGCGGCGAAGTCAATCTGAATAGTTATTAAAGTATCTTCCTTGCCGTAGACGTTTTTAATCTGCACGTCGAGCTTGGGGCCGTAGAACGCCGCTTCGTCGTCCGCTTCGACGTAAGTCAGCTTCAAATCGTCGAGTATGACCTTCATCATGGCTTCGGTATTGTTCCACGCTTCGTCGTCGTCGATATATTTATCCGACTTAGATTTGCCGCGCTTCGAGAAACGGAAAGTTACGTCGTCGCGCATGCCCAACGCGTCGAGAATATAATACGAAAGGTCGAGGCAACGCTTGAACTCCTCTTCGACCTGCTCTTTCGTACAGATTATGTGCCCGTCAGAAAGAGTAAACTGCCTTACCCTTATGAGCCCGTGCATTTCGCCCGAAGCTTCCTTTCTGAATTCTGTAGCCGTTTCGGAGTATCTGCAAGGCAAATCACGGTAAGATTTCAAACCGTTTTTGAAAATCTGGTACTGAAACGGGCAGGTCATAGGACGGAGCGCCATTATTTCCTCGCCCTTCGGCGACTCGCCGCGCTTATCCACCTCGCCAAGAATGAACATCTTGTCGCGGTAATGCGACCAGTGCCCCGAAATTTTGTACAAATCGGATTTTGCCATATTCGGCGTTTTTGTTATCATAAATCCGCGCTTTGCTTCCTCGTCCTCGACAAAGCGGGTTAAAATCTGCAATATCTTAGCGCCTTTCGGCATTAAAATCGGCAAGCCCTGACCGACCACGTCGGACGTCATAAAAATACCCAAATCTCTGCCGAGTTTGTTATGGTCGCGCTTTTTCGCCTCTTCCGCCGCGATAAGGTACTCTTCGAGCTGGCTCTTCTTTTCGAACGCCGTACCGTAAATCCTCGTAAGCATTTTGTTTTTTTCGTTGCCGCGCCAGTAAGCGCCGGTAAGCGAAGTGAGCTTGAAAGCCTTTATCTTGCCCGTCGACGGCAAGTGCGGGCCGCGGCAGAGGTCGGTAAAAGCGCCTTGTTTGTAGAAAGAAATCACGGCGTCCGCGGGGAGGTCGTTTATAAGCTCAACCTTGTACTTTTCGCCGTATTTTTTCATAAGCTTCAACGCCTCCGCACGGGGAAGTTCGAAGCGCTCAATCGGGGTGTTGCTCTTTATGATTTTAAGCATTTCCCCTTCTATTTTAGCAAAATCCTCCTGCGAAATGGGGGTATTGAAGTCGATATCGTAATAAAAGCCGTTTTCTATTACGGGGCCTATCGCAAGCGAACACGTAGGATAAATATTTTTAACCGCCTGCGCAAGCACGTGCGCGCATGTGTGGCGGTAAACTTCCAGCCCCTCCCTGTCTTTAAGGGTGACGATTTCAAGCGAGTCGCCCTCTTTCAGCTTTGACGAAAGGTCGCACAAAACGCCGTTGATTTTTGCAGCTACCGCCGAGCGGGCAAGCCCTTCGCTGATTTTCTGCGCCGCGTCCATACAGCTTGCGCCGTCGTCGAGCTGCAAATCACCGTTTTTCAATAAAATTTTCATATCTGACTCCTTATAAAAATAAAATCCTTAAACGAAAATATCGTTTAAGGACGCAAATTCTTTTATGCGCGGTTCCACCTTAATTGCTCCTGAAAATCAAGAGCCGCTTTTCACATACGAATTATAATAAAAGCGGTTTCCCTTTACCCTACGAACTACGCGGCTCACAGCTATGCCGCGCTCTCTGAAAGTTTTTCGGAGGTACTTGTCTTTTAATCCGGGTATTAATATTTTAATACAATTATCCGCGTTTGTCAATAATTTTATTTGCTAATTTTACCGACAAAGGTTATAATTATATAAGATTATATAATTAAGGAATAAAATTTATGGCTTACACGAATTTCGGCGAAGTTGAAAAAAAGTGGAAAGATTACTGGGAAAGCAATAACACCTTTGCAACCGACCTCCGCGATTTTTCCAAACCCAAATATTATATACTGGATATGTTCCCCTACCCTTCGGGCGCGGGGCTGCACGTAGGGCACCCCGAGGGCTACACCGCGACAGACGTGCTTGCGCGCATGAAACGTATGCAGGGTTTTAACGTTTTACACCCTATGGGCTTCGACAGCTTCGGGCTGCCCGCGGAGCAGTACGCCGTTAAAACGGGTCACAACCCCGAGGGCTTCACACAGGATAATATAAAAAACTTTACTAACCAGCTTAAAATGCTCGGTTTTTCTTACGACTGGGACAAGACGATTTCCACCTGCGACCCC
>CANPBT010000026.1 GCA_947572415.1 uncultured Clostridia bacterium
CTTCCGTAGTTAAATGGATATAACAGCCCCCTCCTAAGGGGCCGTTCCGGGTTCGTGCGAGCGAAGCGACGCTCTGCCGAGGGCTCCCGTAGGGAAACGGCAGATTACCGGCGCTGGGAATCAATAACCGAAAAATAATATGCTTCCGTAGTTAAATGGATATAACAGCCCCCTCCTAAGGGGCCGTTCCGGGTTCGATTCCCAGCGGGAGTACCATCTTTGTAGGATAAAAATACTGTCCTACAACATAAAGCCCGAAAACGGAAGTTTTCGGGCTTTATTGTACTATATATAGTGGTTTTGAGCAAAACCTTCTGTTTTTGGTTTTGACTACTGTCTTTTTGCTTGTTTTAATTAAAAACGGGATTTGAACTATCAACCAATTAGTATTAACGCATATCATCAACTAAACAAAAGCCGTTACATTATGTAACGGCTTTTTCATTTTCTATGCCGATAATCCTTGATATTCTTTCTAAAAAGTGCTATAATAGCAATGCGACATTATTGAGAATAGAACAGTCCATCAATTTTAATGGGCGTATTCTATTATTTTAATTTAATCAGACGATACTAATTAGGTAGTAATGTACGGTATCGCGGTCTGATTGTTGAAATAGTAGAATTCGTTTTGCTATGAAAATGGTGGACTCTCAATAGTGTCGCAACTATGCGAGAGGTACATTCTACGGTGTCGCTCTCGCAAGGGAGCGGCATCTTTTTTTATGTCAACAGTTGAAAAGACTTGTTCGTGCTTCGGGCATTCCGACGTCAATATAACGGACGAACTGATAGCAAGAGCGAGAATAGAAATCGACAGGGCAGTAGCGGACAACGTTAGAATTTTTCTGTTCGGCGGAAGAAGTGATTTTGACGATTTGTGCTATGACCTTGTAACCGAAAAGAAAAACGCCGAATCGCAACTCAATATCAAAAGAGTTTTTTGCTTTGCACTTGATAAGCAGTTACGAAAGCCGCCGAGTTGGTTTATCCGAAAAGAGTATGAAGCGTTGGAGTGTCCGACAAAAGATTTCGACTATTGGTACACGGCAATTTATTATCGTAACCTTGCAATGATAGACCAAAGCGATTTGATTTTGTTTTGGATAGAGCAGAGGGAAAACAGCGGCGCATACAAGACATATCAGTATGCAGTCAAAAAGCACAAACGCATCGTAAATTTATTTACATAATTTTCGGTATCAAGGCGCACCGTTATAAGAACCTTATTGTTTTCCGTGAGCAACGCATACAATGGTCGAAGAGTCTCCGATTAAATTCCGAGTTAACAATAGTAAGCCGTATGAGTTTCAGCCACTTCTCAATTTATTTTGGTGCAGACCTGATATAGTAGCGCAACGATATTTTTCGTTGCGCTACTTTAATAGTAAGTTTGGGTATGGTTGCTTGCAAACACGGTAAAATAGTGCTATAATTTAAGAAATAATGAAATCGGCGAGTTTTATATTGCCGGTGCTGACGCTGTGGCTTGTGTAAAATCAACTTGTTATAATATGGTTAAAGAGGGCTATAATGTTCACGTTCTGGCGGATTGCATCACAAGTTATGACAAACGCAAGATTGAAGAAATGTTGCAATATTATGCAAACAAAGGGTGTAAGGTCGAAAAACTTGATGATTTAATGTAAATAAAGTATTAAAGAGAAACCCCCGCAGACGAACACTCGTCGGCGGGGGTAATTAAGTAAGATAAAAAGCGGGCGCAAAACGCCCGCTTTAAAAAATCAAAATTTTACGCCATAGCGTTAAGCTTTTTGGCAAGTCCGGATTTCTTGTTGGCTGCGGTATTCTTTTTAAGCACACCCTTTGTAACGGCGCCGTCGATTACGGAGCAGGTGTAAGGGAAAAGGGCGGTTGCCGCCGCCTTGTCGCCGGAGTTTACAAGATTAAGGAACTTTTTAACTTCGGTTTTCACTTCCGATTTTACAGCTTTGTTTCTCTCCGTCTTTTTTTCGGTAACAAGCACGCGCTTCTTTGCAGACTTTATATTAGGCATTTCAATCTCCTTTGAAAAGGTTTTAAACTTAAATTCTTTTGTAATTTTATCATAAAAAACAACGGTTGTAAACTGTTTTTTATCAGCTTTTTACAAAATTTTTAATATATTTTAAAAGCCCGTAATATTAATAATTATAGTATGGAAAACAACGTAAACAAATCAGTATGTTTTTTTGACAGCGGAATAGGGGGATTAAATCTTCTTTTAAAGTGCGTAGGTTTAATGCCGCAAACGGATTTTACTTATTTTGCGGATAATTACAGGGTGCCTTACGGGGCTTTAAATAAAGATGAACTGATTGAGAGAGTCGACGAAATTTTCGAAAAAATTAAAGAGCTGTCGCCGTCGGCCGCGGTGGTGGCGTGTAATACGGTTACGGCGCAGTGTATCGATTATCTGCGCGAAAAGTATTCGTTTGAAATTCTCGGCATTCAGCCTGCCGTAAAACCTGCGTCGACAGTCGGTGGAAGGTGCCTTGTTCTCGCAACTCCCGCTACGGCGGGAAGCGCGTCTTTAAAGCAGCTTATAGGCAAGCTCGGTGCGGGCGGTATCACAGTTGCGGCGTGCGACAATCTCGCTGCTTATATCGAAAACAATATAGGCAATTTGAATACTAAGGAGGTTACGGCAATGCTGCCGCGTTTTAAAGCCGACAGCGTGGTTCTCGGCTGCACGCATTATATATTTGTAAAAAATATAATCGAAGATTTTTATAAAAGCCCAGTGTACGACGGAATAGACGGCACGGCTGCGAATTTAAAGCGAATTTTAGGGATTGCCGACCACTTGTCGCCCCGTGCGCAAAAAATTAGTTTTTCGGGAGGCGACGAGGCGAAAAACAGGAGGGTATTCGGCATGCTATTAAAGCAAAGTGGGGGGTTATCCCATTAATTAAGTAATTTTTCCCAAAAAATTAGAAAAAATTAAAACTTTTTTTAATAATGTGGTTGACAGTGGTCATTTTTAGTGTTATTATATTATTGTCATTTAATTAAAGGCTGTTTAAAATGTTTTTTCTTACGGGTGAATACGAGCATCAGATAGATGCCAAAAACAGAATAAGGATCCCGACGAAGCTCAAGGGTAACGAGGATAAGCTGTATTTTTCGAAAGGAACAAACGGCTGTATTTTTGTGTTTTATGAAGCTGCGATTAAGGAAAAACTCGAAAAGCTTGAAGAGATAAAGATTTCGGACGCCGAAAAGCAGAAAGGAATGAGGGCTTTTACCAAGTCGTTGAAGCTGGTGGAAATGGACCCGCAGGGAAGACTTGTGATTCCCGGAGAACTCATAAGTTTTGCAAAGATTGTTAAGGACATAAAAATCTGCGGGGCGGGTTCGAGGATAGAAATCTGGTCGAAAGAAGTATACGATGAATACTTTGCCGACGACGATGAGAATTTCGACGAGAATTTCGGCTTTTTGGACATTTGATTATGAAAGAGTTTGCTCACATGCCCGTAATGCTTGAAGAGTGTTTAAGCGGACTGAACGTCAAAAACGGAGGCGTTTACTTTGATGGAACGCTGGGCGGCGGCGGGCACTCCTACGAAATTTTGAAGCGTTCTGCTCCGAACGGCAGACTGATTGCGACCGACCTCGACGACGACGCGATAGCCGCGGCGGACAGAAAGCTTTCGGAGTTCGGCGGACGGTATAAAATTTTCAAATCGAATTACAAAAATTACGAAAAGGTTTTAAATCTCGCAGGCGTCGATAAGCTTGACGGAGTGTTGCTGGATTTCGGAATTTCGAGCTATCAGATAGATTCGGAAGAGCGCGGGTTTTCGTATATGAAACCGGACGCGCCGCTGGATATGCGAATGGACAGAACATCGCCGTTTACTGCGGAACAGCTTTTGAACGAGTATTCGTATAAGGAAATCGCAAAAATCCTGAAAGAGTACGGTGAAGAAAAATTTGCAAATAACATTGCCGCTAACATAGTCAGGGCGCGAGAAAAAGAGCGTTTGACGAAATGCGGTGAATTGACGGAAATTATAGAGAGCAGTATACCCGCTAAATTTCGTCGGAACGGGCCTTGCGCAAGGCAAAGTTTTCAGGCGATACGCATTGCGGTAAACGGCGAGCTCGACGGCTTGTATGATTGCGTTTTGGGCCTTACCCGAAGGCTTAAACGCGGAGGAAGAATAGCGATTTTAACTTTTCATTCTCTTGAAGACAGAATCGTGAAACAAGCTTTCAAAATGTTGGAGTGCGATTGCATTTGCGACAAAAGTTTGCCGGTTTGCGTGTGCGACAAGCGGAAAGAGATAGAAATTTTAACAAAGAAACCGATTACCGCAACGGAGAGAGAAACGGCGGTGAACTCGCGTTCGAAGTGCGCCAAGCTTCGGATAGCGGAAAAAACAATTTAGTTTTTGCGATAAGGAGAAAGTTATGGCAGTCGCAGCACCCGTTCTGGAAAGAAAAGTTAATACTGAAGAAGGCGTTTATACGAGAGAAATGTTCCGCGATTCGGTTATGACCGCGGACGAACGTCACAATGCCTGCATAAGCGCGAATTATGCAAAGCTTATAAACCCCGAAAGCACGCTTAAAGATTTTGTTGAAAACAAATCCGAAGCAAGCATCAGGGAAGAAGCACCCGCAATGCGCGAGGTCGGTACGGAGAGCCTTTATCTTGTCGAGAACGCGCGTGCGGACGCGGATATTTTTCGCGCGGACAACGCTGTGAATATGCCCGCCATAAAAGTGGTGAACGCCGCTTCCGCTCAGACCGACGAAGAGGAAAACGAGGATTTGCGCCCCACGCAGACTACGATACAGTATAAGACGACTGCGGCGGCTAAACCCGTTGAAGAGGGCAAAATAAAGACTTCGTTTAAATCGAATTCAAAGTCCTTATTTACCAAAAAGGATAAAATTATTATAGCCGTAGCGCTTTCGGTAATAGTTGCTCTGTTTGTGCTTATTATTGTAAATTCTGCCGTTATATCGGGGCTGAACAGCGAGGTCAGCTCGCTTCAAAACGCATTGAACGCAGCGGAACAGACCTATACGCAGGTTACGGAAGCGAAAAACAGTTATCTTGACGGGGCAAACCTTTTCGATACGGTCAGCGAATTTGCAAAAGCTAACGGAATGGTTTTGAAATAAGGAGATAAAAATATCAAAAAATTAATTAAATCGGGTTTTTCGATTACTGTTTTACAAAAGAGGTTATTGTCAATGGGCTTGGCAATAGCCTTTATTTTTTGCCTAATTTTCGCCCGACTCTTTTACGTGCAGTTGGTTTGGGGTGCGGAACTCAAATACCGTGCGACGGATCAGTGGAACAGGGAAATCCCCGTCATTGCGAGTCGCGGTTTGATTACCGATACAAACGGGCAGATACTTGCCGGTAACCGGACTTCTTACAGCGTATTTCTCCGCCCGAACGCGGTCAAGGACGCAGAGTATACCGTAACGGTGTTAAGCGGTATATTTTCGCTGGACCCTCAGGAAATTCTTGAAAAAATATAGGGCGGCAAATTTTCGGAAATTACCGTGGCGCGGCAGGTGAGCAAGGAAAATGTGGAAAAACTTGCGTCATACGACCTTGCAGGTGTGTATTATTCGCGTGATAATACGCGCAATTATACATACGACGACGTGTTGTGTCAGGTTCTGGGCTTTACCGCAAACGACGGTACCGGTCTTTCTGGTATAGAAAAATACTACAATGAAATTTTAAGCGGGACAAACGGGGAAATAAGCTATTCGACCGATATCGTCGGTATAGAAACAGAAAACTCGGTCGTTGTTTACAGTGAAGCGAAGGCGGGCGACGAGGTGAGGCTTACTATCGATATAGATATCCAGCTATCTGCGGAGGAGGCCGTGCGCAGGGTTTACGCTTCCAGCGGCGCGAAAAAAGCTTCGTGCATAGTGCTCAATCCTCAGAATTTCGAAATTCTCGCTATGGTTAATTACCCGTCTTACAATCTTAACGACGTGCCGCGCGACGATATGCAAACGCTCAACGCATTGTCGAGAAACTCGTTGATATGCGATATTTACGAGCCGGGTTCGACGTTCAAAGTCGTCACTGCTGCTGCGGATATAGAGGAATATCTGCGAGGAAACAGTAACGCTTATTCCACTTCGCACGTTTTCAATTCAAGCAGAACGCGCACCGTAGACGGTACAAAAATCAAATGCTGGTCGGATCACTCCAACGGGAAGCACTCGAACCAGACGCTTGCGGAAGCGTTGAACAACAGCTGTAACCCGTGTTTTACTGATATGGCGCTTTCTCTCGGTAAAGATTGTTTTTACGACTATCTGAACGCTTTCGGGTTCGGTAACGTAACCGGCGTGGATTTCAGCGGCGAAGCTTTGGGTATGCTCGTGCCGCAATCGCTTGTCCGTGACTGCGACCTTGCGCGAATCGGGTTCGGGCAGACGGTGGCGGTAACGGGGTTGCAGCTTGCCTGCGCTACGGCGGCAGCCGTAAACGGCGGAAATTATTATATGCCGCATATACTCAAATCGATTGTTACGGGCGGCAAAGTTCAGACTTTTAAGCCCGTGCTTAAATCCAAGCCAATCAGTGAAAAAGCTTCCGCAACGCTCGCTTCTATGCTCGAGGGGGTTGTTACGGAAGGCAGCGGAAAGCATGCATATATCGAGGGTTATAAGGTTGGCGGCAAGACGGGTACGGCGCAGAAATACGAGGATGGTCATATTGCTTCCGGCAAATATATTTCTTCGTTCGTAGGATTTTTTCCTGCGGATAAGCCGCAATATCTTGCGCTCGTAATTGTAGACGAGCCGCAGGGCGTGTATTACGGAAGTACGGTTGCCGCGCCCGTTGCAAAAGAAATTTTCGAGGATATTATAACAATCAAAAAGATTTAACGCATCTTGTGGGAGAGATTATGAAACTTGGCGAGCTTATAAAAAATATAGAGTATAAAGAAATTTGCGGAAATAAAGATATCGGCATAGAGGGGCTTTGTACCGACAGCCAGAAAGCGAAGGGCGGAGATTTGTTTTTTTGCTATAAAGGTAAAACGCATGATTCGCACGAGTTTGCCGAAGAGGCGGTCAAGGCGGGCGCGGCTGCGCTTGTTTGCGAAAGAAAACTGCCTTTGAAAGTGCCGCAGATTATAGTGTGCGACGGAAGAAAAGCCGTCGCGCCGCTCGCTCGCGCGTTTTTCGGGTTTTCGGACAAGGATATGAAGTTTGTTGCGGTTACCGGAACGAACGGGAAGACTACAACCACGTATATGCTTGACGGCATTTTCAAGGCGGCGGGGAAAAAGACGGGGGTAATAGGTACGCTCGGTATAAGCTACGGCGAAAAATTCGTCGCGCCCGAACTTACTACGCCCGACCCGATTTTTCTTCACGGCATTATCGCTGATATGCGTGACTGCGGGGTGGAATACGTATTTATGGAAGTATCCGCGCATGCGCTCTATTTCGGAAAAGCCGACGGCATAAAATTCGATGTCGGCATATTTACCAACTGCACGCAGGACCATCTTGACTTTTTCGGCAATATGCACGAATATGCAGAGTGTAAAAAGCTTCTGTTCAAAGACGGCAGGTGTAAATTTGCGGTTATCAATTCCGATGACAAGCTCGGCAGACAGATATCGGAAAAGGTGGAATGTTTAAGCTACGGGCTGAAAAATCCCGCGGACGTTTTTGCCGTTGATATTGTCGAAGCTATAAACGGAACGTCGTTTGTGATTAATCTTTTCGACGAGCTTTACGATATAAAGCTCAACGTGCCGGCAATACATAACGTGTACAACGCTATGGGCGCGGCGGCCTGTGCGAAAATTATGGGAATAAAAACCGAATATATCGCAAAGGGATTAAAGGAATTGAAAACGGTATCGGGCAGGCTGGAAAGGGTTGCGCGGTTTAACGGCGCGGATATATTCGTGGATTTCGCACATACGCCCGACGGACTTGAAAAATCTTTGCAGGCGCTGAAAAAGCTGTGTGAGGGTAAACTTTACTGCCTTTTCGGTTGTGGCGGTAACCGCGACAAGACGAAACGACCGATAATGGGTGAAATCGCGTCAAAATACGCTGATTTTTGTATTGTAACGTCGGATAATCCGCGCTATGAAGACCCTTACGACATTATATCCGAAATAGAAAAGGGCATAAAGCCGTCAGGTAAAAAATACGTGACCGTAACCGAACGCGAAACCGCTACCGAATACGCAATTAACTTGCTAGAAGAGGGTGATATATTGCTCGTAGCGGGTAAGGGTGGGGAATATTATCAGGAAATAATGGGAATAAAACACAGCTATAACGATAATAGCGTAATAAAAAAAATAATCGGTTAAAAAATGAAAACTATTCTGATAAGTACGCTTGCGGCTTTTGCCGCTTCGCTGTTTTTGTTGCTTTTGATTTTACCGCTTTTAAGGCGGTTGAAAGCTGGGCAGTATATCCTCGGTTATGTAAAAGAGCATAAGGACAAGGGGGGCACTCCCACAATGGGCGGGCTTGCCTTTATCGGCGCCGTAATTATAGTCGGATTGTGCGCTTCGGGCGCCCGCGACGGGAAAATCAACTTGACTCTTGCCGTAACCGGCGGTTTTGCGATAGTCGGATTTTTAGACGATTTCCTCAAAATTTATCGTAAGGACAACGGGGGACTCAAACCTTACCAGAAAATTATTTTTCAGCTTGCGATAGCTTCGGTTGCGGCGGCTTACTGCTACGTAAACCATATGACGCTCCTTAATATACCTTTTTCGGGAGGGAAAAACTTCGATATCGGCTGGGGCATAATACCGCTCGTAATTTTTGTTTTTCTTGCGACGGTAAATTGCGTAAACCTGACCGACGGGCTCGACGGGCTTGCCGGAGGGACAAGCTTTGCGTATCTGTTTGTCATGGGGCTGATGCTTTATGCAAAAAGCGTGAATTCGTCGTCGCTCTGCTTCATAACTATGGGTGCGCTTGCGGCGTTTTTGCTGCTTAACGTGAATAAGGCTTCGATATTTATGGGTGATACGGGTTCGCTTTCGCTCGGCGGGCTTATATCCTGTATAAGCATTTTTTCGGGTAATTCGTTGTATATTCCCATAATCGGCATAATGTTCGTAATTTCGGGAATATCCGTGATAGTACAGGTAATATACTATAAACGGACAAGACGTAGAGTGTTTCTTATGGCGCCCGTGCATCACCACTTTCAGATGAAAGGATACACGGAGTGCAAAATAGTTTATGCGTACGTACTTGCAACGGCGTTTGCCGGAATAATTTGTTTGATATTTATGTGAGGCGAAATGTATTTTAAAAATCAGAAGTTTATGGTTGCGGGTCTTTCCAAATCGGGTGAATGCTGCGCAAGGTTTCTGCTCGAACGCGGTGCGGAAGTTTATCTGTACGACGACGTCGTAAACGAAAAAATCACCGCGCTTATGGAAGAGTTTTCTTCGATAGGCGCGCACGTAGTCACTGCGGAAACGTTTACCGACGCTACGATAATTTGCGACGTTCTGGTAATAAGCCCCGGTATCCCGATCGATAATCCGCTTCCTGTTGCGTTCAGAAAACAGAACAAGGCGATAATAGGCGAGGAGGAGCTCGGCGCAATGTATCTGCGCGCAACCGCAGTGGCGGTTACGGGCACAAACGGGAAAACCACCACAGTATCGATGTTGAACGGCATACTCGAAAAAGCTTCCTTTAAAAGCGTGGCGTGCGGAAACATCGGTAAACCGCTTTTGGGCGAGGTCGAAAATCTCGGCTTTAACGATTACGCGGTTATAGAAATTTCGTCGTTTCAGCTTGAAACGCTTTCAAGCCTTCGCCCGCATATAGCCATAATAACCAACGTCAGCGAGGATCACCTCAACCGTCATTACAATATGGAAAATTACATATTTCTTAAAAGTAAAATTTTAAGGAATATGCGCGAAAGCGAGTTTGCCGTACTTAACTACGACGACGAAATCGTCAGAGGCTTTGCAAGGTCGACGAAGGCAAAAATCGTATATTTTTCCATGCGCGAACGCATAGACGGCGCGTTTTTCGAAAACGGCTCGATTTATTTCGGAAACGAAAAAATTCTCGAAGTAAAGGATATGGCGCTCGGCGGAGTACATAATATCTACAACGCGCTTGCTTGTGTGGCAGCGGCGAAACTTCTCGGCGTGGACGGGGCTACGATAGCGGAAGCGATATGCAATTTCAAAGGCATAAAGCACCGTATCGAAGTCGTGGGCAAGGTAAACGGCGTAACTTACGTCGACGACAGTAAAGGCACGAACGTCGACGCGACGGTGAAAGCCGTTCAATCTATGCGCGAGGCGACTGTGCTTTTGCTTGGAGGAAAGGATAAAGGGTACGATTATCTGCCGCTTTTCAATTCGCTCAAAGAAAGCCGAGTGGTGCACGCCGTACTATACGGCGAAAACAGATTTAAACTTCTCAATGCGGCGATCAAGGCGGATTTCGTAAGCTTTTCACTGTGTTCGGAATTCGAGACGGCGGTAAGGCTGTCGCAATACATAGCAAAATCGGGTCAAAGCGTACTGTTAAGCCCCGCAAGTTCAAGCTTTGACAGCTTCGCAAACTACGAGGAGCGCGGCGACGCTTTTAAAAAACTTGTGGAAGGTATGAATGAAGCTGTCGAAGAATAAAAAGAGAGCGGGAGATATCCCGCTTTTAATTTGCGTATTTTTAATGGCGGGCTTCGGGTGTCTTATGATTTATTCCGCGAGCTCGTATACCGCTTCAGTTCAGTACGGCGACAGCCTGTATTTCGTTAAAAAGCAGTTGATCGGCGTTGTGCTCGGTACGGCGGCTATGATAGGAATGTGTTTTTTGTCCTATGAAAAGCTGTTAAAGTTCAGGTACCCCGCGATAATTATCGCCGCCGTACTTTTAGCGCTTGTTTTCGTGCCGGGTGTAGGTATAACAAATTACGGCGCAACACGTTGGATAGGCTTCGGGGGAGTTACAATTCAGCCCTCGGAAATAGCGAAATATGCTTACGCGCTTTTCGTGGCGGCTTATTTTTCGAAAAATCACGAAAAGGTCAAAACTGTAAAAGGCGTTTTGCCCGTGCTTGCCGTCGGAATATGCTTTTGCGTTCTTATCATAATAGAACCGAACATGTCGATAACCATGTGCGTCGGGCTGCTTATGCTCGGTCTGGTGTTTTTGAGCGGAACGAATTTAAAAACCTTTTTGATAATTATTATCCCGTGCGCACTCGCCGTGCCCGTTCTGATTATTCTCGAACCGTACAGATTGCAAAGACTGAGCGCGTTTCTCGACCCGTGGGCTTCGCCGAAAGACGAGGGGTATCAGCTCATTCAGTCGCTTTACGCGTTGGGTAACGGAGGTTTGTTCGGGACCGGGCTCTTCAAATCGACGCAAAAATACAGATTTTTGCCGTTTGCCGAAAGTGATTTCATACTGTCGATAATGGGTGAAGAGCTTGGTTTTATCGGGCTTTTGCTGTTTTTCGGGGCGTGCGGATTTATAGTTTTCCGCGGCTTTAAAATTGCCGCAAGCTGTAAAAACAGATTCGGCTTTTTGCTTGCCGCGGGCTTTACAATGGTTTACGGAATACAGGTTGTGATAAACGCGCTTGTCGTAAGCGGCGCAATACCTCCTACGGGGTTGCCGTTGCCGCTTATCAGCAGCGGAAACACTTCGCTTATAATAACTATGGCGTCGGTAGGCGTGTTGTATAACATATCGCGGCAGGATTAACTTAAAACGCGCAATTTCCATATAATGGAGTATATTTTACATACTCGGAGTTAATATGGAAAAATACATTATAAACGGAGGAAACAAGCTATACGGAAGCGTCGGTATTCAGTCTGCGAAAAATTCGGTGCTTCCTATACTTGCGGCGGCGGTTTTAACCGACGGTAAAGTTGAAATAATAAACGTACCGCAGATATCGGACGTGAAGAATATGGTAAAAATTCTTTCGTGCCTCGGTTGCGATGCGGTTTACGAAGGCGATAATCTTAAAATAGACAGCTCGTCTGCGGACAGCTGTGAAATACCGAGCGCGCTTGCACATGAGCTGCGCTCTTCGGTGTTTTTGTTGGGTTCGGTAATTTCTCGCTTTCATGCGGCTAAAATCGCATATCCGGGCGGTTGCGATATAGGGCTAAGACCGGTCGATTTGCATCTGACCGGCTTAAAGCGTCTCGGCGTAAAAATTACCGAGCGAAACGGTTACATACTCTGTAAATGCGATAAACTTGTGGGTAACGAGGTAATGCTCGACTGCCCCAGCGTCGGCGCGACGGAAAACATTATGCTCGCCGCGGTTAAGGCGGAGGGCGTTACGGTAATACGCAATGCCGCGCGCGAGCCGGAAATTGAGGATTTACAGAATTTTTTAAATGCGATAGGCGCAAAAATCAGCGGCGCGGGCAGCGGAACGATTGTTGTCGAGGGGGTGAAAAAATTGACGGGAGGGCAGTACCTGCCTATTCCGGACAGAATAGAAGCGGGTACTTTTCTTATTGCCGCGGCAATGTGCGGCGGCGAAGTGTCCGTAGAGGGCGCGCGAGCCGAAAATATAAGCTCGTTGATACATAAATTGCGGGAAAACGGTTGCAAAATAAGTATGAAAAGTGATACAATAATATTAGAAAATCACAAGAGGCTAACTTCGGTTAAAATGACCGAAACCCAACCGTACCCGGGATTTCCTACCGATTTGCAGGCGCAATATACAACTCTTTGCGCGGTGTGCGAGGGGCATTCCATAATTACGGAAAATCTTTTCGAAACGCGTTTCAAATACGTCCCGGAGCTGCGCAAAATGGGCGCGGACATAACAGTCATAAACAGGAATGCGTTTATACGCGGGGTCGAAAGATATAAGGGCGCGACGGTTGTGGCGCACGACCTGCGCGGCGGGGCCGCCTTGGTGCTTGCCGGGCTTTCCGCCGAAGGTAGAAGCGAAGTGATTGATATTTCACACATAGACAGGGGGTACAGCTCTTTCGAACAAAAGCTGCGCTCGATAGGCGCGGACATCGTAAGAATTACCGTTTAACATTATGAAGTATTTACGAAAGATAGTGGCTTTGCTGATAGGCGTTGTATTTTTTGCGGCTCTTATAATAAGCCTCGGCAGAATTTTTGCAATAAAAAACGTGAACGTGACGCTCATAACTTATGCCGACGATTGCACGGAAAGCTACGGCGAAGCAAAACGCTCGCTTGAAGAGTTCAAGGGCGAAAGTCTTTTGTTTCTGAGCGAAAAGGAAATCGTCGAAGCTTTTTCGGCAAAAAACAGTAATTACGCGGTTACAGAATGCGAAAAGAAATATCCATGCACCGTTAACGTAACGCTTAAAGAAAGACACGAAGTTTTTGCGGTTTTCGTCGGCGGGCTGTATTCGATGTATGACAGCGACGGGAAATACTTGCGCAGCAGTATAGAAAACACGAACGTCAACGACGGCTCGCCAAACGTGGAGTTTACCGGGGTAGCCGTCGAAAAGGTACCCGATCTTGCGGTTGTTGCGGCGACGTTTAAATCGGCATTCAAAAGCCTGCGTTCGGTGGTGGCGAGTATAGGCATAGATTCGCGCCCAGACGTCGAGGGATACGTCGACAGGCTGTATTTCAATTTGCGTTGCGGGCTTAAAATACGTATCGACGATTATGAAGACCGCACGGAAGAAAAGATACGCCTTGCGTACGAAAAATTCTGTACGCTGACCGACAGGCAGAAATTGCGCGGTACGTTGAGAAGCTACCGTATCGGCGACGAAAACGGCATAATAAACGCTGATTATTCGGCTTCGTAATTTACATAATAATTCATAAAAAAAAGCGGTCATAAAACCGCTTTTTTGTTTGATTTAGTTGACTTTGATTTTCGACTATTATATAATTAAGTATATAGTCATTTCAAGTAAAAAGACAACGGAGAAATATGCGCAAAAAAAGTGTGGCGTTATTAGATATACGCTCTTCGGAAATAACCGCGGTTGTCGGTGAACGGGGCGTAAACGATACGTTTATAATCAAAAGCAAATATTCCTGCGGTTATGACGGCTATGCGGAGGGCGAATTTATCGACGGCGACGGTTTTGCGTGCGCGGTAAACTCGGCGGTTAAAAGCATACTTGCTTCAACCGGCGGTATAAAGCGTTTTTACGTGGGTGTGCCGGGTGAGTTTTTGAAGGTCGTAAATACCGACCGCGTTATGAGCTTTCAGTCCGCAAAAAAAATATCGCGGGGGGACTGCGAATTTTTAGCGAATATGGCGGCGCCAGCGGAGGCCGACGGCTACAAAATTATCCGTCACAGTTGCCTTTATTACGTATTGTCGGACAAGCGTAGGATAATAAATCCCGTAGGTACGGTCAGCGACAGTTTGCAGGGAAAATTTTGTTTTTATCTGTGTAAATCGTCGTTTACCGAAGCCGTTTTAAAAGCTTTCAAAAAATTCACGGGGATTGTTGAAATCAATCTTATCCCGCTTATTCATGCGGAGGCGATGTATCTTATCGAGCCGGAACAGCGCGACGAATACGCGGTGCTTTTCGACCTCGGTTACATTTCGTCGAGTTACAGCGTTGTTTGCGGAAACGGAATTGCTTTCAGTGAGTCGTTTTCTGTCGGAATAGGGCATATCGCCGTATATGTTATGAATGAGCTCGATATTCCTTTCGACGTGGCGACGGCGTTTCTTTCAATGGTCAACCTTAATGCAAAGGATACGTCGGGCAATATGGTCGAGTGTATCTATGAAGGCAAAAGATACAAATATTCCGCAATTTCTTTGCGGGAAAAAATTCGTGAAGGGCTTGACGGTATATGTGAAACCATCGAGGAGTGCAGGCAGAGCTTTTCGGGCAGAAGCCTCGATTGCAAGACTATAAAAATTACTGGCGAATGCGTTAAAACCGTTCGCGGCACTGTGGAGCACATTTCAAACAGACTTGTAAAAAACGTCGAAATAATAGCGCCGTCGGTGCCGTATTACGATAAACCGCAGTTTTCGTCGTTATTAAGTTTACTGAACACCGCGCTCGAAGACGCGGAATCGGTATCGTTTTTCAACAAATAAACTTTCGGAGGGAATAATACAAAATGTTTAACGATTTAGCCTCGGTTGCGGGGAACACAAACTTCCCCGGCAGGGCAAGAATAAAAGTAATAGGCGTAGGCGGCGCGGGTAATAACGCGGTAAACAGAATGCTTGACGCGGGTATCAACTGTGCGGAGTACTACGTCGTCAACACCGACAGCCAGATACTTGCTCTGTCGCCTTGCGAAAATAAAATTCAGATAGGCGGCGCGCTTACCAAAGGTTTGGGGGCGGGCGCCGACCCCGACGTCGGCAGAGCCGCCGCGGAGGAGAGTAAGGAAATACTTACAAACGCGGTCAAAGATACCGACCTTTTATTTATAACCGCCGGTATGGGGGGCGGAACCGGTACCGGAGCCGCGCCTGTAATAGCGAAAATAGCCCGCGATATGAAAATTCTTACCGTTGCCGTCGTTACGGAGCCTTTCGGCTTCGAGGGCAAAAAACGTATGGAAAACACTGTCAAAGGACTTGAAAATTTAAAGAAGTACGTCGATACCCTCATAATAATTCCCAACGATAAAATCAAAACGGTCGTTGCAAAAAATACGCCTATGCGCGAGGCTTTGCGCGTAGCCGACGAAATACTCAAGCAAGGCATAAAGGGTATTGCCGAGTTGATTGTCAATCCCTCGCTCATAAATCTCGACTTCGCGGACGTCAGAACGATTTTAAAGGACAAGGGTATCGCGCATCTGGGCGTCGGCGTAGCGAAAGGCGATAACAGAATTATTGAAGCGGTGAGGGTGGCGGTCAACTGCCCGTTGCTCGAAACCACCATAGAAGGAGCCCGCGGCGTTATACTTAACGTTGTAGGGGGCGACGACTTGACTTTCGACGAGGTTGCAGACGCGGCAGAGCTTGTGCGTAGTGTGGTCGACGCGTCGGCGAATATTATTTTCGGCGCAAGGATTGACCCCAACGTCAGGGACGAAGTGGAAATTACCGTAATCGCAACCGGTTTTCCGGGGTTTGAAAACGGCAAGCGCGAGGACGACACTACTTTGCGCGGATATCAGAGCGGCAGGATTTATGACGGCCGTTCGTACAGCGCGCCTCAGCAGCAGGAAAGGATGTCGGTAATCGAGCCGTATTATAACCGTCAGCCTCAGCAACCGATGCAACCGCAGAGCCAGTACGATATTCAGCCGGTACAGCCTATGCCGGTGCAACCCGTTCAACAGCAGCCAGTGGTTCGCACCGTTCAGCGCGAAGAAGACGTAATCGAAAGGCCGAATGAAAAAAACGTGCCTAAATTTGCGCAGATTTTAAGGAATCTCGGCAGAAAACGCAACAACGATTAATAAAATATAAACAATAGCCCCCGCTTTTTTGAGCGGGGGCTATTGTTTACAAACTCAGTTTAATTTAACTAACGGAAAACAAATGGGACTTAATTTTTAAGTTCGTCATAGTAAGCCGTAAGGATTGCCTTTCTTATAAGTTCTCGGGTCTCGGTGTTAAGCGGATGTGCAATATCCTTATATTCGCCGTCATTAGTTTTTCTGCTGGGCATTGCAATAAACGCGCCGTCGGCAGCTTCTATTACTTTTATATCGTGAACCACGAAGCAATCCTCGATAGTAATGGAAGCCACTGCTTTAAGTTTATTGTCCTCCCTGTTAACTAATCTGATTCGTACATCTGAGATTTTCATTGCTCACCTACCAGATTATACTTTCATTACTTATATTGTACAATACTTAAAATATAATTTCAATAGCTTGTTATAATTTTTTTATATTTTTCATTAAAATTTTTTAATTTTCGTGCTATTTTAACAAAAATTTTAATAAAATTTATTATGCGGTCAAGATTTACGGATAAATTTGAGAGTTTTTACTTTGTCGGAATCGGCGGAGTAAGTATGAGCGGGCTTGCAAAATACTTGCTGTCGCAGGGTAAACGTGTGGGAGGCAGCGATATTTGCGCAAACGAATACACGCGTGACCTTACCGTTTTAGGCGCGGAAATAGATATCGGTAATGATATAGGTAATTGTGAGGATTACGGGCTTATCGTCTATACAGACGCGGCAAAGGATACCGACCCGCATCTTTTACTTGCGAATGAAAAGGGTACGCCGACAATTTCTCGCGGACAGTTTTTGTACGAAATCAGTCGCGAATTCAAAAAGGTTATAGCCGTTTCGGGTTGTCACGGCAAAACCACGTGTACGGCAATGCTTACGCATATTTTCGCGGCGGCGGGCAAAAAATTTGCTTCTCATATCGGCGGTAACGATTTGACGTTTTCGAATTTTTATTGCAGCGGTAACGATTTTTTTATTACCGAGGCGTGTGAATATAAGAAAAATTTTCTTCTGTTAAAGCCGAATATTGCAATTGTACTGAACAGCGACGCAGACCATCTCGAATGTTACGGCAGCGAGCAGGCTTTAAAGCAGGCATATATGTGTTTTGCCGGTAGCGCGGATATAGCGGTAACGCTTTTCCGCGATTTGCCTGTAAGCGGAGGGTTAAGCTTCGGCTTTGATAAAACCGCCGACTATTACGCGAAAAATATTAAAAATTGCTGCGGCAGATACGCTTTCACGGTCTATGAAAAGGGTAATGAGCTTGGCGTAATAAATCTTCAGATTTATGGCAAGCATAACGTATTAAACGCCGTGGCGGCAGTCGCGGCGGCGAGATGCGCCGGTATTCCGTTTGAGCAAATTCGTAACGGGCTTGCGCTTTTCGGAGGTGTGGGAAGGCGCTTTGAAAATCTCGGAAAGTTCGGTAGTGCGGTATGTATCGCCGATTACGCTCATCACCCCAACGAAATACGCGCGGTGTTGCGTACCGCGCAAAAGATAGTGCAAGGCAGGCTTTTCGTCGTTTTTCAACCGCATACTTATTCACGGACGAAAAATCTTTTTAAACAATTCGTAAGGGTTTTATCGCCTTTGAATAACCTTTTAATTTACAAAACTTTCGCGGCAAGAGAGTATTTCGACGACGAGGGAAGCGCGTTGACTCTCTCGCAAAGTCTGAAAAAATCCCGCTACGGCGACGACCCGTCCGATATTGCTGATTTTATATCGAAAGCGGAGGAGGGCGATATTGTTCTGTTCATCGGCGCAGGGGATATTTATACGATAGCGAAATCCGTTTTAGCTAATAATAAATAATTATACGGAAAATTTGAATATATATAAAATTTTGCCTATTTATTGCAATAAATATGAATATTGCTTGACTTGTTAAAATTATGAAATTATAATTGAATTAAGCAAGTAAACGGAGGTAAATTATGGCAAAAATATATTATGCGTCCGATTGTAATATCGGCGTTTTGAAAGATAAAACCGTTGCGATTATAGGCTACGGCAGTCAGGGGCATGCGCACGCGCTGAATCTCAGAGAAAGCGGCGTAAAGGTAATTATCGGATTACGAGAGGGTGGAAAATCGTGGCCGAAAGCCGTTGATGCGGGGTTTGAAGTTTTTACGGTGGCTGAAGCTACAAAGCGTGCCGACATTGTTATGATGTTGATTAACGATGAAATTCAGGCGAAAGTATATAAGGAAAGTATCGAAAACAATCTGAAAAGCGGAGCGGCGCTAGCGTTCGCGCACGGTTTCAATATTCATTTCAAGCAGATAGTACCTCCCGACAACGTCGACGTGTTTATGATTGCGCCTAAGGGGCCCGGACATACGGTACGCTCGGAATATCAGGAAGGTAAAGGCGTGCCTTGTCTTGTCGCGATTGCTCGCGATTTCACGGGCAAGGCTATGGATATAGCGCTTGCGTATGCCGCGGGTATCGGCGGGGCGAGGGCAGGCGTGCTCGAAACGACTTTCAAATGCGAAACGGAAACGGATTTATTCGGTGAGCAGGCTGTATTGTGCGGCGGTGTAACTGCATTGATGAAAGCGGGGTTTGAAACGCTTGTAGAAGCGGGTTATGACCCTAAGAACGCTTATTTCGAATGCGTGCACGAAATGAAGCTTATTGTCGACCTTATTTATAAGGGCGGGTTTTCTATGATGAGGTATTCTGTTTCGGATACCGCCGAATTCGGAGATTACGAAATCGGGCGCCGAATAATTACCGATGAAACAAAAAAAGAAATGAAAAAAGTGCTTAAAGAGATACAGGACGGCTCATTTGCCGAAAAATGGATAGCTGAAAATAAAAACGGCAGGCCGAATTTCAACGCCGCGCGCGAAGCGGAAAAATCACATCTTCTTGAAGAAGTGGGTAAGGAAATCCGCGGTATGTATTCCTGGAACGACGCCGACAGCATTTACGAGGCGGAAAAGGGCAAGAAAAAGTTATAAAATAATATTGTGTTGATAACGCGCCTTATAGGGCGCGTTTTTTTATGTTTCTATATAATATAAAATTTTTTTAAAACAGCCGTCTTTTTGTTGTTATTTTAAAGCAAAAATGTTATACTTTAAAAGTATTGTTTAAGATGTGTATATACGCGGAGAATAACAGTGTTCAAGAAAAACAGAGATAACGCAAACGGCAATAAAACTGCTTATATATTTACAAAAGAAACTTTCGGCATGACTTTGCTTTTGTTCAGCGCGATAGTGTTCGTTATGCTTCTTACAAACGACGCGGTTTTCGCGGGGATAGGGAAGGCAATTTGCACTTTTATGTTCGGCACGTTCGGCTACGGCAGCTTTCTTATAATCGCCGTGACGGCGTATTTGGGCGAGTGGCTTGTTTTTGAAAAAAGCTTAAAAATATCGTTAAAAGCTTCGCTTATTTTCGCCCTTACCGTTTTTGTCGTATTTCTTTTGTTTCATGCCGCCACGACGAGGGATTATCAGCTCGAAAGTTACGGCGGGTATATTTCCGATTGCTATAAAAATGCTCAATCGGGTTTTTCAGGGTATACTTTCGGCGGGGTTATTTCGGCGGTTTGCGTATATCCGATAGCAAAACTGACCACATTTGTCGGTGCATACATAATTTTTTCGCTTTTTACCGTTGCATGCGGATATCTTATCTACGCGATGCTGATAAAAAAACGTAAACCGGTAACAGAAAGCACCGAATATATCTGTACTCCGCAGGAGGAGCAGCCCGTAAATAACGTTGCTTCCCCCGTGCAAGCGAGAATCGTTGCCGAAGAGGCGCCCGTTCAGCGTCGCGTCGAACCGGTTGCGGCAAACGCGCGTACCTCAGCTTCGGATAAGCGCCGCCGCGAGGAGGATGCCGACCCGTATTCGCAGAAAAATCTCGGCAGGAAAATTTTATTCGAAAAGGGCGAGTTCGATGCGGAAAGTTACAGGCGCAATATGATTTTCAGTGAAAGCTCGTACTTTCATCACCCCGTCCGTAACGATAACGATTATCTGAACAGCTTTACGAGCGGAAATTCCGCAAAAGCTTCGGTGCCGCAGCCTCAACAATCGTATGCCGAAAGCTATCAGCAGGACGTTCTGAATCAGTCCGTTTCCTCGGCGCCGTCAAACTACGTATTCGGTGATAAGCCGGTCGACAAACTCGAGGAGTTCGATAAAGCGGCGGCTGATATATACTCTGTCAGACAACCCGAAAAGAAAGAAGAGGAAAAGGTGGATTTTACCCGAGCGATAGCGGAAGAGGCGAAAAACTTCGAAGAGCCGAAGCCTGCCGCAGTGCAGGATTACGGGTTTGAAAAAATTCAGCCGGAGCCCGAAAAGCGCAGAAATATCGATTTGCGTGCGGTTGAGGAGGAAAAAACCGAAAGCCGTAATACGCGTAACGCTGGATTTTCCGAGCCCGCAGAGGAGGAAGAAAAACCGTCCGATTCCGATACGGTCGACATGTTCAAGCTCTTCAGCTCAACAAATTCTTCTCGCACAAGTAATCGGATAGAGCCCGATATTTCACGGCTTACTTCGCGAAGAACGCGCAGTAACGCCGATTTGTTCGATGATGACGACGAAAAAAGTCAAAGCAAAGAAGCTGACGTGTTTACGCCTATTATAAGGGATGCTGCTGCGGACAGAC
>CANPBT010000027.1 GCA_947572415.1 uncultured Clostridia bacterium
TAAGATAAACAGAATTTTGTGGCAAATTACGTATATTCTCTTGCGTTGCTGTCTTTTAAAAAGCTTGATGCAAACGAGCTTGATAAGTTTATTAACGATAATTTACAATTGCTCGATAATTATATAAAATAAAATATGTGCGGCGTGAATGTAGTTTGCGCCGCATTTGTATGTTACAAATTTTATTTCAAAATTTTTACATTTTTTTGCGTTTCAGTATTGAAAATTGATTACTTTTATGTTAAAATTAAAGAGTAAGGATTTAAGTATGATCGAATTGCTCCGACTTCGAAATTTTCACACAGGAAACGAGTTTAAAGCCTACGAGGTTTTCGGTTGTCATAAAATTTCTGATACGGAATATATATTCAGAGTCTGGGCTCCTCATGCGAAAGAAGTGTCCGTAGTCGGCGGTTTCTGCGGCGAGGCGGTTATGTCAAGATTAGCCGACGGCGAATCTTTTGAGGTCATTCTTGCCGCAAAAGCGGGAGATTGTTACCGATATAAAATATCGACGGAGGACGGACGCGAACTGTTCAAAGCAGATCCTTATGCGTTCGCTTCCGATATTCCGCGCTCTTTCGATTCGGTAGTTTCGGATTTGCCTGAGCCGGCAAAAAACACAAGTTTTGCTAGCGGTGAAGAGCAACCTGTCAATATTTATGAAGTCAGTTTGCTCTCGTGGAAAAGGCATAAGGACAATTCTTATTATTCTTTCGACGATTTGAGTAAAACGCTTGTTCCGTACGTAAAAAGAATGGGCTATACTCACGTAGAATTTATGCCGGTTACCGAGTATCCTTACGACGGGTCATGGGGCTATCAGGTAACGGGATACTTTTCGGTAATTGCACGGCTCGGAGGTTTATTTCAATTCCGAAAACTCGTTGACAAATTCCATGAAAACGGAATAAAAGTTATTCTTGACTGGGTTCCCGCACATTTCCCGAAAGACGAGTGGGGTTTATATGAGTTTGACGGTCAGCCTTTGTATGAATGCCCCTTATGGGACAGAATGGAGCATTTGGACTGGGGCACGCGTAAATTCGATTTCGGCAGAGCTGAAATAGGTTGCTTTCTTATATCGTCTGCTGTATTTCTTTTCGATATATTCGGTCTTGACGGGCTGCGTGTCGACGCCGTGGCTTCGATGCTGTATCTTGATTATGACAAACCGCACGGCGACTGGACGCCGAACGTATACGGAGACAACAGAAATCTCGAAGGTGTTGAGTTTATAAAAAAACTGAACACGGCAGTAAAAAATCTGTTCCCCGACGTACTTATGATTGCAGAGGAGTCCACCGCGTTTAACGGCGTTACCAAAAGCGTTGAAGAGGGCGGGCTGGGTTTTAATTATAAATGGAATATGGGTTGGATGAACGACGTACTGTTTTATTGCAGGCAAGACCCATATTTCAGAAATCATCACCACAACAAAATAACATTTTCGCTCGTTTACGCCTTTTCCGAAAAATATGTTTTGCCGCTTTCTCACGACGAAGTCGTACACGTAAAAGGTTCGATAGTGAATAAAATGCCGGGCGAATACGCCGATAAATTTGCGGGTGAGCGAGCGTTGCTTGCTTTCATGTATGCGCACCCCGGTAAAAAACTCAATTTTATGGGATATGAAATCGCTCAGTTTGCCGAGTGGAATTATAACGGCGCGATTGAGTTTTTTCTGAAAAAATTCGAAAAACACCGTAAAATGGCTTGTTTTGTTAAAGAGCTAAACTTTTTTTACCGAAATAACAGACCGCTTTACGAAGTTGAATACAGTTGGGACGGTTTTGAGTGGTTAGTTGTTGACGATAGGTTCAATAATCTGCTGGCTTTCAACAGATATTCGAAAAACGGCGAAAGCATAACTGCGATAATAAATTTTTCCGGCGTCGACTTAAAAAAATACCCCGTCGCAATAGCGCAGGGTGAATACCGTGTCGTTTTCAATACCGACTCGGTAAAGTACGGCGGCGACGGCAAAACGAGAAAACGTGTTTTCAAAACGGTTAAACATTCAGGCGGGAATAAGGAATATACGCTTTACGTAGACATTCCAAAACTTGCTTGTGTTTATTTAAAAAAAATAAAATAATTTATTGGGGGATTTAGCAATGCTAACCAAAAAAGAATGCGTGGCTATGTTGCTTGCCGGCGGGCAAGGAAGCAGACTTTATGCTTTGACGAGTAACATAGCAAAGCCTGCCGTATCGTTCGGGGCAAAGTATAGAATAATCGATTTTCCTTTATCTAACTGTATCAACTCCGGTATCGATACTGTAGGCGTACTTACACAGTATCAGCCTTTGATACTGAACGAGTACATAGGTAACGGACAGCCGTGGGATCTTGACAGAACTTTCGGCGGAGTGCATATCCTTTCGCCATACGAAGCGAAAAAGGATACTTCGTGGTATAAAGGAACGGCAAACGCGATTTATCAGAATATCCGTTTTATGAAAATGTACGATCCGGAATATGTTCTGATACTTTCCGGTGACCATATCTATAAAATGGATTACGACAAAATGCTTGCGGCACACAAGCAGTCTAAAGCTGATTGCACGATTGCGTGCATGGAGGTGCCGCTCAGCGAAGCGTCGAGGTTCGGTATACTGAATACTAATCCCGACGGTACGATTTATGAATTCGAAGAAAAACCCGTTAACCCCAAGAGCAATCTTGCTTCGATGGGTATCTATATTTTTACCGCGTCAAAGCTTTTTAAGTATCTTGAACTCGATGAAGCTGACCCGAAATCCGAAAAGGATTTCGGTAAAAACGTATTGCCCGCCATGCTGAATGCAGGTGAAAAAATGGTTTCTTACAGGTTTGAGGGCTACTGGAAAGACGTAGGTACGATAAGCTCGTTATGGGAAGCAAATATGGATTTACTCGGGGTTGTCCCGAACTTCGAGCTTCGTGACGAAAATAATATAGTTCATTCGAGAAGTCCTCTTGCGCCGCCGGCATTCGTCGAAGGCGAAGTCATTAATTCTCTTGTCGCCACCGGCGGGGAAATCGAGGGCAAAATCGTAAATTCCGTAATAGGCACAAATTGTGTTATCGAAGAAGGCGCGGAAGTTATCGATTGCGTGCTTATGGGCAACATTGTCGTTAAGGCAGGGGCAAAACTCAATTATGCGATTATCGACGAGGACGTAACGATAGGCGAAAATGCGGAAGTAGGATTACCCCGCAAGGAAGCCTGCGATGCAAAAAGTAAAACAAACGGAATCACGGTTTTGGGCAGAGGAATATCAGTTAAGAAAAACGGTAAAATCCCTGCGGGCGAAATCGTTGATTACAACGTATAAGGGAGGATATGAAAATGGCTTCAACTGTAGGTGTAATATTTTCGAGTTTGAATGAGCAGAACGTGCCCGAATTAACGAAATTGAGATCGATAGGCTCGGTGCCTTTCGGCGGAAGATATCGTCTTGTGGACTTTGCGCTTTCAAGTATGGTAAATTCGGGTATAACGACGGTAGGTATGCTGGCAAAAAACAACTATCAGTCGCTTATGGATCATTTGGGCTCAGGGAAGTACTGGGATTTGGCAAGAAAAGAAGGTGGGCTAATCTTGTTGCCGCCTTATAACGGGGAAACAGAAACGCTTTACAAAAACAGACTCGAAGCGTTGAAAAGCGCAACGGGATTTTTGAAAAAAGCAAAGGAAGATTTCGTCGTTATTGCCGACAGCGATTCGGTATATAAGCTTGATTACAGTAAGGTTATAGATTTCCATATAAAAAAGAACGCTGATATAACGATGGTTTATCACGAGCACGTGACAAAAAAATCTCATTATTATATTACGTTTGAAACAAATAAAACGGGTAGAATTACCGAGCTTGAAATCAACCCCGTGACTGACGGAGTAAGAAAAAATTACATAAACGTAATGGTTGCACGCAGGTCGTTTATTTTGGGGCTTGTTCAGAACGCAATACAATACGGATATACAAGTTTCGGGCGGGATATTTTGAGCCCAAGCGTAAAATCGCTTAAACTTTACGGATATAAGCTTGACGGGTATTACCAGAATATCGACTCGCTTGTGTCATATTTTGCCGCGAATATGGATTTACTCAATAAAAATATCAGAAACGAAATTTTCGGCGGCAGAGATATTTATACAAAGGTCAACGACAGCGCTCCCGCAAAGTTTACCGAAACGGCTAAAGTGAAAAATTCTCTTATTGCCGACGGATGTTTAATAGAAGGTACGGTTGAAAACAGTATACTTTTCCGCGGCGTAAAGGTAGGTAAAGGCTCGGTCGTTAAAAACTGCATAATCATGTCTGACGATATAATAGGTGAAAATTGTAATCTTGCATATATTATAAGCGACAAAGACAGTGTAATACGCGATAACAGAGTGCTTGCAGGATGTGAAATTCAGCCTTTCTTTATCAACAAAGGCACTTTAATTTAAAATAAGGGGAAAATTATTATGGCAACCACCAAAAAGACTGTTTCTGCAACTAAGTCGAAAACAACATCAGCAAAACCTAAAACTACAAAAGCAGCGGTTAAGTCAAGCACTTCAGCTACAAAACCCAGAACGGTTAAAAAGTCTGTTAAAACAACAAAACCCGAAGAGAAAAAGAAAATTTTGTTCGTCGCTTCGGAAGCGACTCCGTTTATTGCTACGGGCGGACTTGCCGAAGTAATAGGCTCGCTTTCAACCGCTTTAGCTAAAACGGGAAAGTTTGACGTAAGAGTAGTGATTCCTCTTTTTTCGGATATAAAAAAGGAGTACAAAGAAAAATTTTCATATCTTGGCAATATTTATGTGCACCTTGCCTGGCGTAATCAATATTGCGGAGTATTTTCATACGTTAAAGACGGAGTCACGTTCTATTTTATCGACAATGAGTTTTATTTCAAGCGCCCCGGATGCTACGGATATTACGACGACGGGGAGAGGTTTGCTTTCTTTTCGCGCAGCGTACTTGAAATAATGCCTTTTTTGAATTTTTATCCAGACGTGATGCACTGCCACGACTGGCAAGCGGCTCTGGCAGCGATTTATCTTAAGACAAACTATTGTTTCAGAGAAGAGTATCAATTTATACGCGCTTTGTTCACTATTCATAATATAGAATATCAGGGTCAGTATTCGATGGATTTACTGTGTGATTTATTCGATATTCACGGCTCTTACAGATATCTGGTCGAATATAATAATAGTATTAATCTTATGAAAGGGGCGATAGAGTGCTGCGAAAGATTTTCTACTGTAAGCCCTCGGTATGCGCAGGAAATTAAAGACCCTTATTTCGCGCACGGACTCGATAAAATTATCAGGAATAACGAATTCAAGCTTACCGGAATTTTAAACGGTATTGACGACGTTGGTTATAGTTGCGAGCACGACGAGCACCTTTTCGCAAATTTCAGCGCTGAGGACTTTTCAAATAAAGCAATCTGTAAGAAAGAGCTTCAAAATATGCTCAATCTTCCGCAGAACCCCGATACCCCGATTATTGCAATGGTGTCACGTCTAGTATCTCATAAGGGGCTTGATTTGGTTACAAAGGTAATCGAAGAGCTTTTGAAAGATGATATACAGTTTATAGTTCTCGGTACGGGCGACTCGCATTTCGAATGGTATTTCAGCGACCTTACGAAACGATATCCCGATAAGTTCAGTGCAAATATCGTGTTCAACGGCGATTTATCGAGAAAGATTTATTCGGGTTCGGATATATTCCTGATGCCGTCGAAATCCGAGCCATGTGGACTTTCGCAGATGATAGCGTGTCGTTACGGAACGATACCAGTAGTAAGGGAAACAGGCGGGTTATACGACAGTATTAAACCGCTTGTAAACGGTTATACGTTTACGAATTATAATGCGCACGATATGCTATACGTAATCAGACAAGCGGTTTCGGCTTATAAAAATAAAGAAGAATGGGCAAAACTTATGAAGAGAGCGGCAACTACCGATTTCAGTTGGGCACATTCCGCAACAGAATATGAAAATCTCTATTTTGATATGCTGAAATAATTTTTACCGTTAAGGAGAATTAAATGAGTAATACTACATTAACCGAAAAAGAAGTGAAAGACTTGATTAAAGGAAAGCTTGCAAGATATTTCGGTGTAAGTCCGGCAGAGGCATCGAAAGAACAGATTTATAAAGCTGTCGTAATGTCAGTAAGAGATACTTTGCTTCAGAAAAGACAGCAATTCCACAAGAAAATAAAGGCCCGTAGAGCTAAGAGGGTATATTATCTTTGTATGGAATTTCTTTTGGGAAGGTCGCTTAAAAACAGCTTGTATAATTTAAGCGCTACTTCTGTATACGAAAAGGCAATTTCATCTTTTGGATTTTCGCTGGAAGATTTATATGAACTCGAACCCGACGCTGGATTAGGTAACGGCGGCTTAGGCAGACTTGCCGCTTGCTTTATGGATGCGTTGGCTACAGGTAACTATCCCGCTTTGGGTTATTCGCTTTGCTACGAATTCGGACTTTTCAAACAGAAAATAGTGGACGGATGGCAGACTGAGTTGCCTGACACGTGGCTTCCCGGCGGAGAAGCCTGGCTGACCCAAAGAACGGACAAATCGTTTACGGTAAGATTTAACGGTCAGGTAGAAGAGCGGTGGACTGAAAACGGACTTGAAACAAATTATGTTAACTGCAAAGAAGTCCAGGCTGTAGCATACGATATGATGATTTCCGGTAAGGACAGCGAAGCTGTTTCCGTGCTCAGACTCTGGAAAGCAAGGCCTATGCAGGACTTTAATATGAAGCTGTTTTCGCAGGGTGAATATTACCAGGCAATGACGGAGGAAAACGACGCTGATTTGCTTACTAAAGTGCTCTATCCCGCAGATAATCATACTGCCGGAAAATCGTTACGCTTAAAACAGCAATACTTCTTATGTTCGGCTTCTATACAGAATATTGTTGAGGATCATAAACACAGATACGGCGATTTAAGGGATTTGCCCAAGCTTGCCGCAATACACTTAAACGATACGCATCCCGCAATGGCTATAGCCGAGTTAATGAGGATTCTGGTAGACGAATATTTTTACGACTGGAATCAGGCGTGGGCAATTACGACGGCGACGTGCGCTTATACTAACCATACCATACTTGCCGAGGCGCTTGAAACATGGTCAGAAGATATAATCGAAAGAACCATTCCCAGAATTCATTCTATAATAAAAGAAATAAACAGACGTTTATGTGAAGAGCTTTGGAATAAATTTCCCGGAGAATGGGCAAAAATTTCGCGCATGTCAATAATCGAACATGATCGTATTAAAATGGCAAATCTCGCTATATACGGCGGACACAGCGTAAACGGCGTTTCTTCGTTGCATAGTGAGATTATCAAGCAATCGGTATTTAAAGATTTTTACGATTTTTCGCCTGAAAAATTTACTAATGTAACAAACGGTATTGCGCACAGACGTTGGCTCAATCAAGCTAACCCCGAACTTGCCGGGCTTATTACAGATTGTATCGGGGAAGGGTTTGACCTTGATGCGTCTAAATTGACAGAATTTAAAAAATTCGAAAACGATAAGACCGTTTTGTCAAGACTTGAAGAAATCAAATCAATAAAGAAAAAGCAGTTCTCAGAATGCGCAAGAAAGAAGCAGGGGGCGATAATTAATCCGGATACTATATTCGACGTGCAGGCTAAACGTCTTCACGAGTATAAACGCCAGCTTCTTAACGCTTTAAATATTATTGACACCTATCTTGATTTAATCGATAACCCTGAGCTTCCGATTGTTCCCAAAACCTATATTTTCGGTGCAAAAGCTGCGCCGGGATACGATATGGCGAAAAAGATAATTAAACTTATAAATTACCTGGCAGTCGATATCAAGAAGAACCCGAAAATAAACGAGAAACTTAACGTCGTTTATATGGAAGATTACAATGTAACGATGTCTGAAATGCTTATGCCGGCGTCGGAAGTTTCGGAGCAGATTTCTCTTGCGGGCAAGGAAGCGAGCGGCACCGGAAATATGAAATTTATGATTAACGGCGCGCTTACCGTAGGTACGCTTGACGGCGCTAATGTCGAAATGGTTCAGGTTGTTGGCGATGAAAATATATTTATTTTCGGGCTTAAATCAAACGAAGTTGACGATATATGGCGTTCCGGTTATAGTTCAAGCAGATATTACAGTGATTCACCGAGACTGAGAAGAATTATCGAAGCATTAATTGTCGGCTTTAACGGTCAGTCGTTCGCCGATATAGCAAATTATCTTCTTACGGAATCACCTGTTGCCGACCCGTATATGTGCATGGCGGATTTCGGCGCGTACAGTAAAACTCAACGTAAAATTTCTGATTTGTATTCAACCGATAAGTTAAAATGGAATCAGATGTCGCTGAGAAATATTGCCGCTGCAGGTATATTTGCAGCTGACAGAGCGATTGCTGAATATACAGCAAATATTTGGAAGTTGAAATCAATTAAAAACGAGAAGTAAAAATGAAAGCAAAAAAATTGGGTATTCTAACCCGATTTTTTTGCTTATTATGTCTGACATAATATTATACAAAATGTTCTATAAGCTATTTAATAAATGAAATTTATAAGTTTTAAAAGTTTTTATAATTTTATATGAAATTTTGACTTGACAAATTTACATGATTGTTTTATGATAAATTTACCGCAACACTTCGTAAAAGCTGTGTTTTACGAAGTGTTGCAGGCTTAATAAACTTCCACTATTGAGAGGATTGCTACAATGACAAACGAAGATTTTTATGTTTTGCGTAATACCAAAAACCTGGAAACAATTGAATTTCTGCTTGATAATGAACTACCGTATTTTTGCAGAGACTATTTTCTTGCAATCGACAGTCAGACCAGCACTCTTACGCGATTGAATTACGCACACGACTTAAAAATATTTTTTAATTTTTTATGTAAAAAAAAGTATCGTGACAAAAAAGATAAGTTTGATATTACTCTTGCCGACATCGAACAAGTCACAAGCAACGATATAGAGTATTTTTTAAGTTACCTGTCCCATTATATTTATAACGGCAAAAGCCACAATTGCAACGACAGAGCAAAAGCCCGTACGCTGTCCTCTGTTCGGGCTATGTTTAAATTCTTTTTTAATAAAGGGTTGATTTCGGTAGATAATACGGCAAAAGTCGCGACTCCGAAACTTCATGAAAAACCTATTATACGGCTTGATTCAAATGAAGTTTACGATATTTTAAATTCTGTAGAAAACGGAAACGGATTAACGCCTCATCAGCTGGCTTATCATGAAAAAAACAAAATACGTGATACTGCTATCCTTACCCTCTTTCTTGGTACAGGTATACGTATAAGCGAATTAGTGGGTTTAAATAATGACGATATAAACTTCAACGATAATTCTTTCGTCGTTACAAGAAAAGGTGGCAGCAAAGCTATACTCTACTTTGATGATGACGTTTCGGACGCATTAAAGAGATATATTGAGTATAAAGAGCAGAATTTAGAAATATTGAACGAACAGAAGGCTTTATTTTTGTCGAATAACTCCAACAGAATAACTGTTCGTGCGGTTGAGAATATGGTTCACAAATATGCAAAAATCGTATCTCCGCTCAAAAATATTTCGCCTCATAAATTGCGCTCTACTTACGGTACACAGCTGTATAAAGCCACGGGTGATATTTATATTGTGGCAGACGTGCTTGGGCACAAAGACGTTAATACAACGCGAAAACATTATGCAGCGATAAGCGACGAAAACAGACGTGCCGTTGTCGGGAAGGTTAAACTCAAACCGGACGAAGATTAGACTTCGTTTATAATCTTATCTATTTTGATAACGGCATCATCTTTGATTTCAATACATTTTCCGCAATTATCGCAAATTTTTTCAGGATTAAGGTCGCACATTTCGCATTCAAGGCAACCGATGCATTCTCTGTCGTATAAAACGCATTGTTCGTATTTTGGTATATTCATTTTTACAACCTCCACTTACACTATTATAATACATTAAAATTTTAAAAACAAGTATATTTTTTAAAACAAATGTTTGCTTTTTTTTAATTTTTATTGTATAATTTAATTGCGAGGTGAAAATATGCGCAGAGGAATAGATAAAAGCGACGCGGTATTCGAGTTTATTCAAAAATTTATAACGGAAAACGGCTATTCTCCGACGGTGAGGGAAATTTGCAAGGCTTGCGATATAAAATCCACCGCCACCGCTTATTCGTTTATAAATGCGCTTGCAGAACGCGGAATAATCAATAAAACAGGCAATAAAAACCGTGCCGTGTCATTAAAGCAGAATGCTGTTTCTGTTCCGTTGGTCGGAACGGTAGCTGCCGGTCAACCTATTTTTGCATCGGAAAATTACGAGGATTACTTTTCTTTGCCGGGTAATTTCTTTTCCGGTGACGACTTGTTTATGCTTACCGTTCAAGGCGATTCGATGATAAAAATCGGCATGCTCGACGGAGATAAGATTGTTGTTAAAAGACAGAACACAGCTGAAAACGGCGAAATTGTTGTTGCTATGGTCGACGACAGCGCAACGGTTAAAAGATTTTTTGTGCAGAATGGAAAATATATTTTGCACCCTGAAAACGATGAAATGAACGATTTCGTTTTTAACGAAGTCACAATTTTGGGTAAAGTAATCGGGTTGCTCAGAAACATATAATAAAACGACGGATATTTTATCCGCCGTTTTTTATATTGACATTAGGTACGCAATTTCCTGCTTTGTAAGCTTTCTGTACTCCCCTCTGTCAAGTCCTCTCAGATTGAGTTCTCCGATTTTAATACGCTTTAAAAGGCTTACGTTTTTGCCGATAGCGGCAAACATTTTTCTTATTTCTCTGTTCTTCCCTTCGGTCAGCGTAATATGAACTTTCGTATAAGATTTGTTTGTTTCAACAATATGCGCCTTACATTTTTTAGTTAAATAACCGTCGATTTCAATTCCGCTGCGTATAGGGTTTAAATCGTTTTCGGTCAACGTCCCTTCGATCTTTACAAGATATGTTTTCGGTACAGCGTTTGACGGATGCGTAAGATGCTGAGCGAGCTCGCCGTCAGTCGTTAAAACAAGCAGCCCTTCGCTGTCGTAATCCAGGCGTCCGACGGGATATATTCTTCCGACATTGTTCGGCATTAAATCCAAAACTGTTTTTCTGCCTTTATCGTCTGATACGCTGCAAATATATCCTTTTGGTTTATTCAAAATATAATATTCATTTTTTTTGAGTGCAACGGGTAATCCGTTGACGGTAACGCTGTCGCTTTCACCGACTTCGACACCGAGCCCGGCAGTTTTCCCGTTGATTTTAACTTTTCCGTCTGCTATAAGGTTGTCGCACTCTCTTCTTGACGCTACACCCGCGGCGGCAAGATATTTATTAATTCTCATTTAACGTATATCCGATTTATTTTAATCATCTAATATACTATACAATTTTCGTGTAAAAAGCAAGTTATTTTCACGGTAAATTTCAAGTTCGGCAATTGCATTATCGTTGCTTTCACTTAACGGCTTAATTGAATAAGTTATTTCATCGCTTATTTTTATTACTAGATTTTCGGTATTTTTAAGTTTACATAGTACATTGTTACACATAAATACCTTATTTTCGTCTAATTTCAGTAATTTGTAATTTTTAAAACCGTAGTCGAATATTTCACAACTTCTTTCATACATTTCCGGACAATTGAGTACTACGCATACAATGTCCATTCCGTTTTGTTCAGCAGAAGAAACGAGGCACCTTCCCGCTTTTAACGTGTAACCCGTCTTAACCCCGTTTGCTCCCTCGTAAGATTTCAGTATCTTGTTTTTATTTACAAAACTGCGAAATTGCCCTTTATAGTTTGTTGTTGAAACAATCTCTTTAAAAACCGGGTTTTTCATTGCATGGCATGCAATTTTGCAAAGGTCTTTTGCCGTTGTATAATGGTTGTCGTCAGGCAAACCGCTGGGATTTTTAAATTCGGAATTTTCCGCACCCATTGCCTTTGCGCGTTGCGTCATTACTTCTGCAAATTTTTCGGTACTGCCACTGTGGTGTATCGCTAACGCGACCGCACTATCGTTGCCGGAGCGAAGCATCAGACCGTATAACAAATCTTTTATGCTGATTTTTTCGTCCTTTTTAAGGTAAATGCTCGAGCCTTCCACTCCTACGGCACTGTCATGGACGGTAATAATTTCGTCAAGGCTGCAATCTTCTATTATTATTATCGCCGTGACGATTTTTGTCGTACTTGCCATAGGCAGTTTGCTGTCGGCGTTTTTTTCAGTGATTATTGTCTCTGTTGTAAGCTCCATGGCGATTTCGGCCTTAGCGCTTGCTTCAACAGCTCTTTCACTGTTCGGAATCATAATAAGCCCAACGGCGATAATTGCCGCGCTTAATAAATATAGAGTAATTTTACGCATTGTCGGATATTCTTTGAACTAACTCTCCCGTTTTGTCAATAAGCGTATCTATTGCCGTTTCTTCCATTTTAAGCAGTTTGCAGCCGTGTCCGTCGTCTACTAAAAATCCCTTCGGTTTAACAGTAATTACGGTGCCGTTACCGCCCGCAAGTTTAAACCCGTCCGTCTCTTTAAAAGTTTTAATATCGCCGTATTCTCCGCCGCCGCTTAAATTTACGACGGTTACCGAAGAAATGGGTATTACTTCCGTTCCGCTGACGGTTACGATTGATTTACCGATTACAGTGTCTGCGTCAGCAACCTTATCTATGGATACTACGGGTTGGTTAAAGTTTTGTTCTTTATTATTTTTGATTTTTGATTTCATTTATTTTCTCCATTATTATTATTGCAAATATTTTTAAAATTACGTTAAGATTGATAATCGTAACGGCTTTTGCATAGTACCTGATATAATCGTGTTCTTCGTTTATAATCGTATAATTCCTCAGTTTGCAGTAGTTACCGTTTATTTTCAGAAATTTATAAGCAGCGGTTGTCGCCGCATTCTGAGCCAGCGCCGCGTAAGCATTTTTCTGGTTTTTTATTCCGAAATCCGATAGCTGAATGATTTTATAAATGCACAGCTGATTGAATATTTTATAAAAATTCATTTTCAGTGCGGATATATCCATTTTTTTGTTTTTACCGTTGATTTGCATTTCGTTAGGCTTATCTTTAATTGTATTTATATTATACAATCTTATAAACCTGAATACGGTAATATTTATGCTTGCGTATTTTTCTTCCGTATTGATATACAGGTAATTTACAACGTGTATAGGAAAAATGGATATCAAAAATCCCGCAGCGCCAATTATAATCATCGCTTCTTTCACGGTATTATTATTTGTAAACAATTACAAAATATACTAAAAAAGGGCGATAACCGTATTGCGGTTATTGCCCTGATAAATGGTTTTATTTTAAACTATTCCGTGAGCCATCATTGCTGAAGCAACCTTTATAAATCCTGCGATGTTCGCGCCCATTACATAATTACCGTCAAATCCGTAATCTTTTGCTGCGCTGTCAATATTGTGGTAAATGTTTACCATGATATTTTTCAGTTTAGCATCGACTTCATCAAACGACCAGTACATTCTGCCGGACGATTGAGCCATTTCCAACGCCGAAGTTGCCACGCCGCCCGCATTTGCGGCCTTTGCAGGTAAGAATACAACGTTATTGCGCTGAAAAATTTCTATTGCTTCCAGTGTTGATGGCATATTCGCACCCTCTGCAACGAATTTTACGCCGTTTTTAACAAGTAATTCAGCCGATTGTTTATCAATTTCGTTTTGAGTCGCACAAGGTAAAGCAATATCGCATGGTATTGACCATATACCTTTACACCCGTCTTTGTACGTTGCGGTTTTAACCTTATCAGCATATTCTTTTATTCTGCCGCGCTTCACTTCTTTTATATCTTTGATAACTTCAAGCTGAATTCCGTTGGGGTCGTAAACGTAACCGTTTGAGTCGTACATTGCAACGACTTTTGCCCCGAGTGATTGCGCTTTCTGACACGCATAAATAGCCACGTTGCCTGACCCGGATATTATAACAGTTTTGCCTTTGAAGCTGTCACCGCGCATTTTCAATGCTTCTTCGGTGATATAAATCAATCCGTATCCAGTAGCTTCCGTTCTGGCAAGGCTGCCGCCGTAAGTCAATCCTCTGCCCGTTAACACCCCGGTGTGTTCGTCGCGAATTCTTTTATATTGACCGAAAAGATAGCCGATTTCCCTTCCTCCTACGCCTATGTCGCCGGCTGGCACGTCCGTATCGGCGCCTATATGGCGATAAAGCTCGGTCATAAAACTTTGACAAAAAGCCATAATTTCTCTGTCGGATTTGCCTTTCGGGTCAAAATCCGAACCGCCTTTCCCTCCGCCTATGGGCAGCCCGGTAAGGCTGTTTTTTAATATCTGTTCAAGCCCCAAAAACTTTATTATCGACAAGTTTACCGAAGGATGAAATCTCAAACCGCCTTTATAAGGACCTATTGCGCTGTTAAACTGTACGCGATAACCTTTGTTTACCCGTGTTTTTCCGCTATCGTCAACCCACGCCACTCTGAACATTATTACTCTTTCTGGTTCGACAAATCTTTCCAGAAGCCCTGCGGCTTCATATTCGGGATGCTTTTCGAGAACGGGTGCAAGCGTTGTCAGAATTTCGGTTGCTGCCTGGTGAAACTCCGGTTCGTTCGGGTTGTTTGTCTTTAAATCGCTTAATACTCTTTCAACATAAGTCATATATTCATACTCCTTAAATTTTTATCGTTATTTATTATAACATCGGAGCAAAGTTAAATCAAACTTTGCTCCGATGTTTTTGCATAATGATTTTTTTAAGTAACTATAAGTATTAATTATAAATTAATATTGTATAAAAATATTCCGTTATTGTTTACTTTTCTTTTTTTTAGGTTCAGGCAACTGCGGATAAATTTCTTTGAAAAGTTTTTCTACGAAATCTACGTCCTCGAAGTTATCCAAAATCAACATTTCCTTTGCGCCTTTATAGGGCGGTTGCATATCCGCTTCGGGCATAAGTATCTTTGCCGCCTCAACGGGCTTTATAAAAATTTTATTATCGCAAATATCCCCTATAAGTTTACCATTATAATACATAAGGTATTCGCCCATCATCGGCCTGAAAGTTACGCTGCCCAACGGTTTAATCAATTCAGAAAAATAATTTAAAAAATCTTTTGATGTAGCCATATTTGCTTATATTATAAAATAAGTATCGCCAAATGTCAATATCAAGTGTAAAATCGCTTGATTTTTTTTTTTGAATTTTATATTATATTAATGGTTTGCAGAGATGGCGGAGTGGTAAGCACTTCGTGCTTCGGTACAACGAACGCTACGCGTTCGCCCACCCTACTGACCAAATCAATAATAGACGCAGAGATGGCGGAGTGGTCGAACGCGCACGACTCGAAATCGTGTTACGGGCAACTGTACGGGGGTTCGAATCCCTCTCTCTGCGCCAAAGTACTTCGGATACAAATATATCCGGAGTACTTTTTTTATATCTACAAATCCAAGTTATTGACTTTTATATGAAAAAAATATATAATTTAATAAAACTTATAATTTGGTAATTATATATGCTTACGTTGGAAAAAGTAAAGCACGCGCAAAAAGTGCTTGACAATGTTACAAGAAAAACCGATATAATATTTTCGCCCGTTTTATCCGAAAATTGCGGCTGTAAGTTATTTCTTAAAACCGAAAACCTGCAACTTACGGGTTCTTTTAAAGTGCGTGGAGCATATTATAAGATATCTCAGCTGTCGGAAGATGAAAAGGCGAAAGGCGTTATTGCATGCTCTGCTGGCAATCATGCTCAAGGGGTTGCGCTTGCTTCCGAAAAGTTCGGAATTAAAGCAAAAATATGTATGCCGGACGGAGCCCCGATATCCAAGGTTGAAGCGACAAAAAGCTACGGCGCGGAAGTTATTCTGGTACCGGGGGTCTACGACGACGCGCATAATGAGGCCGAAAGACTTAAAAAGCAATTCGGTTACACCTTTATTCACCCTTTCGACGACGCCGACGTAATTGCCGGGCAGGCAACCGTCGGTTTGGAAATTCTTGAAGATTTAAACGACGTTGATGCAATTGTTGTGCCCGTCGGCGGCGGCGGGCTTATATCCGGCGTTGCGTTTGCAGTTAAATCGTTGAATCCCGCAATCAAAGTCTACGGCGTTCAGTCGACGGGAGCGCCTAGTATGGTTAACTCTGTACACGAGCATAAAATACTTGCACTCCCCTCCGTTTCTACAATTGCGGACGGAATTGCCGTAAAAGAGCCTGGTGAACTGACTTTTGACGTATGCAGCAATTACGTCGATAAAATAGTTACGGTAACCGACGAGCAGGTTTCCGCAGCAATACTCGCGCTCATTGAGAAGCAAAAAATGATTGCCGAAGGCGCCGGTGCGGTTTCGCTTGCGGCAGTAATGTTTAATAAAATTCCCGATATTAAAGGCAAAAAAGTAGCTTGCGTTATTTCCGGCGGAAATATTGACGTGACCATACTTTCGAGAGTTATCAATCGCGGACTTCTGATGTCGGGCAGAACGTGCACTTTTACAATTGAACTTATGGACAAACCTGGACAGCTTGTACAAGTATCTTCGGTAATCGCCGAATGCGGCGGAAACGTTATAGGCGTGTTGCACGAAAGGTCGAACGAAGGCTCCGCCATCAATGATTGTCTTTTGAGGATTCAGGTCGAAACGAGAAATTTCGAACATATCCGACTTATCAAATCCAGACTCAATGACGCGGGCTTCAAATTAATATAAAAAAAGGAAATCGTTATGAAAACTGTTTTTACGGAAAAAGCGCCGGCGGCAATAGGCCCTTATTCACAAGCAAAGATTGTGGGGAATTTTGTTTTTACTTCCGGACAAATACCTATTAACTCCGCCACAGGGCTTATTGAATGTAATATGATTGAGGGGCAGACAAAGCGTGTATGTGAAAATATAGCCGCGTTGCTTTCCGCCGCAGGGACTTCTATTGATAAAGTCATTAAAACCACTTGCTTTTTGTCGGATATGAAATACTTTTCGGAATTCAACAAAGTATACGAACAATATTTCGTTTCGAAGCCCGCACGAAGCTGCGTCGCTGTTAAAGATATACCAAAAGGCGCTTTGGTAGAAATTGAAGCTATTTGCGAAATTTAGTTTTTCGACATTTATTGTAATTTTGTTGACTAATCAATAAATAAATTATATAATAACAACAGAGGAGAAAATATGAAGACAGCAGTTTTAACAGACGGCAACAGCGGCATAAGTCTTGCCGAAGCAAAAGAACTCGGTGTAACCGTTATCCCTACTTCCGTTATAATAAACGGCGAGGTGTATTTCGAGGACGTAACGCTCACGCAGGAGCAATTTTACGAAAAACTTACGGGTAACGCTGAGGTATCCACCTCGCAGCCCAGCTTAGGTTCATTGATTGACACCTGGGACGAGCTTTTAAAAGATTATGACGAGCTTATTTATATACCCATTTCAACGGGGCTCGGGCAAAACTACAATACGGCAAAACAGCTTGCCCAAACCGAAGAAAGGTTTAAAGGCAAAGTATTCGTTATAGATAATCAGCGCGTTTCCATTACGCAGAAACAGAGCGTGCTCGACGCGCTCAAAATGGCGAGCGAAGGAAAATCCGGCAAAGAAATAACCGAGTGGCTTACCGAAACAAAAATGAAATCTTCGATTTATATTATGGTAGGCACTTTGAAATATCTTAAAAAAGGCGGCAGACTTACCCCCGCCGTCGCGGCAATCGGCACGCTTTTAAAAATTAAACCCGTTTTACAGATTCAGGGCGATAAGCTTGACAATTTTGCAAAAGTAAGAAAGCTTTCCGATGCGAAAAATACAATGATAAACGCGCTTAAAAAAGACCTTACGACAAGGTTTGCGGAAGAGCGTAAAGCAGGCAAAATGACTATATGTATTGCTCATACACAAAATCTTGCAGAAGCGGAAAAATTCAGAGACGAACTTATAGAGCAGTTTCCCGACGTTGAATTTACTTGTATTGCTCCCCTTTCGTTAAGCGTTTCGTGCCACATAGGCCCTGGCGCTCTTGCATGCGCAAGCGTTATTAAATACTAAAATTTTAACGGAGAAAGTAAAATAATGAAAACAGCCATTGTCACAGACAGCAACAGCGGTATTACTCAGTTTGAAGCCAAACAGCTGGGCATTTCTGTTGTGCCCATGCCGGTATTGATTGACGGCAATATCTTGTTTGAAGATATTACCATTACGCAAAAAGAATTTTATGAAAAGCTCACCGCCGACGCGCAGGTTTCAACTTCTCAGCCGAACCCTGTCGACGTTGCCGAAATATGGGATAAAGTGCTTGAATCTTATGATGAGCTGGTTTATATACCTATGTCTAGCGGACTTTCCGAAACCTGCCACACTCTTCAACATTTTGCTCAGACGGAACAAAGGTTTAACGGAAAAGTTTTTGTAGTAGACAATCAGAGGATTTCCATTACTCAGCGCCAGAGCGTTTATGACGCGATTAAAATGGCGAATGAAGGAAAGACAGGTAAAGAGATAGCCGACTGGTTGATTGAAACGAAAATGAAATCGTCTATTTATATTATGGTAGGCACTTTGAAATATCTTAAAAAAGGCGGTCGCCTCACTCCCGCCGTTGCGGCAATCGGCACGCTTTTGAAAATCAAGCCCGTACTACAGATTCAAGGTTTCAAGCTTGACCAGTATGCAAAGGTAAGAAAGTTAGTCGATGCAAAGACTACAATGATAAACGCGATTAGAAACGATATAAAAAACAGATTTTCGGATGAATACGAAGCGGGCAGAATGGTTCTTGCAGTTGCGCATACCGAAAATTCGGAAGAAGCCGAAAAATTCCGCGATGAGCTTAAAGAGCAGTTCGATAAAGCGGAATTTACGTGGATAAATCCTCTTTCATTAAGTGTTTCGTGTCATATCGGACCTGGGGCGCTCGCTTGCGCCATTGCAATTAAATACTAAATTGAAGCCGCATTTAAGCGGCTTTTTTAAAGCAGTTTTTTATATTGTCTTACCTTCTTGAAAGAGCTGTTGTATATTACGCCTATTATAAAGCTGCTCATCATAACGTAACACCATAGCAAAAAAATTATTACGGACGCAATTTTGCCGTAAAGCTGTTCGGGGTTAGCAAAGGTGAGGTAAATGGAAAATCCTATTAAAAAAATGAGCCATAGCGCAGTTGTAAGCAAGCTTCCCGGCACTGCCTCCTCCGCTTTGAGTTTATAAGGACAAGCGAACATATTTAAAAGCAGTGCAACCGCAAATGCGGCAAACGTCAGAAACGTACAAATCATTATTTCAGCAAACGCCGTCGGCAAAAACTTTTCGAGAAAGTACGTGCCGGTAATCATAATTACCGCAATTGTCGCAATCAAAATAAATGCGGCAAATATCAGCGACAGCGATGCAATGCGCAATTTAATGCCGCCCTTTATTCTTGACGAGTCGTAAATGATTTCCCCGCTTCTTCTTAAATGGTAGAAAAAGTTAGTCGAGGAATATAATGTTGTTGCCAAAAGAATTATACCCGCACCGCTTGCCGCATCTTCTGCGGAGGATTTCATGTAGCTTAAAACTGGGCTTACGCTTTTGAAAAGTTCATGCGACAGATAGCGTTCGACGTGCAGATGCACATTCCCAAGTACCAGCGAAAGCCACAGTAAAAACGGGGCTATGCTCATTAACAGAAAGTAAACGAGCGTACCT
>CANPBT010000028.1 GCA_947572415.1 uncultured Clostridia bacterium
TTTTGCCACGGTCTATATTTCTTACGTGCCGCGCGAAAAGATGGTTGAAAGCAAATCTTTAAAGTTGTATCTTTTCGGGTTCAGAAACCGCGGTGATTTCCACGAAGACTGCGTTAACATAATTATGAACGACCTTATCGATTTGATGGACCCCGCATACATTGAGGTATGGGGCAAGTTTTTGCCCCGTGGCGGGATTTCCATAGACCCGTATTGCAACTACGGAAAAAAAGGGACCAAGTGGGAGCAGGTAGCCTGGGACAGGCTTTCGCACCACGACATGTATCCCGAAAAAATAGACAACAGATAATAAAAAAGCGGACGTCTGTCCGCTTTTATTTATAGTAAGCTATTTTTAGCTGAAGCAAATAAGCGTAGTGGGTTTACACTTCAAATATCGAAAATGTCAGTATCATTGTATAAACTTTAATTACGCTTCAACTGAATATAGATAAAAAACAAATCCGAACCAATTACTTGTAACAAATATTTGGTTCGGATTTAATTGACTTGGTGCACTCAACAGGAGTTGAACCTGCATGGGGTTACCCACAAGATCCTTAGTCTTGCGCGTCTGCCAATTCCGCCATGAGTGCAGTAGCTTAAAAGCATAGTAATTTTATATTATTTTATAATTCTTGTCAAGTCAAAACAGTAGGTAAAACAAAAAATTTTATTTAATTTTTTATTATATTCTTTTCCATAATCTTCCTATGAATATTGTTTTCAGATATTCGGCGGCTGTGCGGCTATCGGCAAGGTTTTGCGGGTCAAGCTCGCGGATAAACCCGCCGTTTTCGTTGTAAACTCCCCAGGTATCGACTTGTTCAAAGATTACTTCGTAAAGCGATTTGCAACCCGTAAAAGCTTCGGGTTGTATTTCACCGACCGAAGAGGGTATAGTTATTCGTTTAAGCGCTTCGCAATTAAAAAACGCATACTCACAAATTGTATCTATGTTTTTGCCGAGTTCAACGCTTTCAAGTTGCCTGCAGTTGTAAAACACATTTTTAAGTATTTTCACGCTGTCGGAAAGCTTCACGTTTTTCAGTTTTGAGTGGGCAAAAGCCTGTTCACCGATTTCCGAAATATTGTCGGGTATAGTAAGGTCGGTAATTTCGCAGTACGCAAACGCTCTGTCGGCAATCGCCGTAATTTTCCTTCCGTTATGCTCGAACGGTATTAGCGGCGAGGCGTCGTCGCCGGCGTATCCCGTAATTGTAAGCGTTCCGGCGTTATTAGTCTCATATTCGAATTTATCCTGCGCAATTTCAGTGTAAATTGCGTTTATTTTTATATTTTCGCACGTTAAAGTATAGCTTTCCCATTTAGAAGTGTAATTTTCCTTAAATACAGGCGTAGGTTCGGTAACGTGCATGTTTTCAAGGTCGAATGGTAGTCTTGCGATTTCAACGCCGTCGCATACAAAAATCGCGTAATAGGTGACGGGGGTAAAAACTGCGTTTATCGTCAGGTTCTCGGTCGATATTTCGTATCTTTCCCATTGCGCGGTATATCCGCTTTTTTCGGGTATGCTCGGTTCGGGCAGACTTTTGTCTTCTATCGTAAACGGTACTGAAAAAATTTTTATTTTATCGATAAAAAATTCTGCCGTATAAATAATAGGTAAATATATTGCTTCGATGCGGATATTTTCAAGTGAAAGCTCGTAGCTTTCCCAACCGGCACTATAGCCGTCTTTTGGCGGTAAATTAGCTTCAGGTTCGTCGACATACATATCTTCGACGGAAAAATAATCTTTGAAAACGATAACGCCGTTGACGACAAATTCAGCCGAATATTCGAGCAGTGTGTACACCGCGTTTATCGTAATATTGCCGTGTGTAAGCTCTTTTTGTTCCCATTTTCCCGTATAGCCGCTGCGTACGGGAATGGCGGGAGGGGTAACAACTGTGTTTTCTACAGTATAATTTTCTGTTCCGACAATTTTGCCGTCGGCTTTATACTCAATAGCGTACACTATAGGTGTATAAACTGCGTTTACCGTAATGTTGCCTGCATCGGGCTCGAAGCTTTCCCATTTACCTGTGTAATAGGGCTTTTCGGGTACGTTCGGGGTTGAAACATATTTGTTTTCAACGTTAAAATGCTCTATGGTTACGGTTTGCCCGTCGGCAATAAACGTGACGGAGTAATTTATAGGTTTACGATAACCGTAAAGCGTTAAATCTTCTTCGGCGTGCTCTTTTTCGAAATCCCATTTTGTTATGAAATTTTCGTCCTTATACCAGCCGTAAAATTCGTAACCGGTTTTAATCTCTTTTATACGTGCGACAGGGGTACCTTTTTCGCACTTTGTTGACACAAACAGCTCGCCGTCGATTAAAAACGTTACGGTTACAGTTTCGTTTTGTTTATTTTCCTCGTAGTTATTACGCGGGGAGCAACCGAGCAGGCAGAAAATAAATATTGCGGCTGAAGATAACAAAATTAATAAAAAACTTTTTTTCATAAGTAAAACCTTTATAAAATTATATCACTATACGATGAAATTGTCAAAAAAAGTTCGGTGCGTTCTTTTTTTGCTTTTTGCCTAATAGATTAAATTATGCGGTTGTCCTTTTTGCCCGAAGCTGTAAAAGCGAGCTTAACAAATCTCAACTCAAATTATCTTACGGAAATTAGATTAAGGCGTGGACAGCCTGTCATTATAGAGTACAAAGGGGAATATAAATATATAAACCGAACGGGCATAGCAAAATGCGAGGGCGGACTGATTTATTCCGAAGATTTGGATTCTGTAATTTTATCGGCTACAAACGGTTGCGTGTACAATTATACCGAGCAGATGAAAAACGGCTTTATAACCGTTGAGCACGGGGTCAGGATAGGCATTGCCGGCGAATACGTGACGCAGAGTGGGAGCGTTCAGGCAATTAAAAATATAACGTCGTTAAATATCAGAATACCGCATATAATACCGGGATGTGCCGATTTTATAGTTAAAAACGTATTTTCTAACGGTTTGCATAGTACTATGCTGTATTCAAAACCCGGTTTTGGCAAGACTACGGCGCTCAGAGATATAGCTTGTCACCTTGGGCAAGGCAAGCGACTGAACGTGCTTGTGTTCGACGAACGTAACGAAATCGCGGCACTCGACGGGGCCGGCAATGGGTACGACCTCGGCAGCGGGGTTGACGTAATACGTTGTGGCGATAAAAAAAGCGCGATTGCAAGCGCTGTGCGAGCAATGAAGCCGCAGGTTATCGTTACAGACGAGTTGTACGGCGACTGCGATATGCAGGCTGTGCAATACGCCGCCGATTGCGGAATTTGCATAATCGCCTCTTCGCATGTTTGCAACCGTGAAATTCTGCGGAAAATGCCTTTCGAGTATTACGTTAATCTTGTCGGTATAGGGGTTCAGCCTGTAATTTATGATAAAAATTTTAATACTTATTGCGGTGACGGGGCTCACGACGTCGATAGGGGTGTATCTTTCGGCGAATAAAAAAAAGAGAAAGCAGGTCTTTTCGGAGCTTTACGAATTTAACGAACAGCTTATTCTCACTTTGAAGTTTACGCGATCGTCGATTGACGAAATCGCGCAACCATTTAAATATGTTCCGCCTATTTTAAACGGAGAAATTCCGCTTACCGGCGACGATGCGGAGTTTATTACGGACTATACTAAAAATCTGGGTAAAACAGACGCTTTATCGCAGGTGGATTATCTTAACGAAAAAAAATTTCTATTAAAAAAATATAAGGAAGAAAGCTTTGCCGATTACAAAAAGTACAGTTCTTTGTATGTTAAACTGTTTTTTTTAATCGGCGTTATGATAGCTGTTTTGCTTGCGTAAATGGATATTAGTATTATTTTTAAAATAGCGGCGATAGGCATAATCGTTACAATTATTTGTCAGGTACTTAAAAAATCGGACAGGGACGATATTGCAACGCTTGTAAGTTTAGTCGGGCTGATAATAGTTCTGACGGTGGTAATCTCTATGATTGCGGATTTGTTTTCACAGATTCGACAATTGTTCGACCTATTCTGATGTATATTTTCAGGCTTTGCTGTATTGCGGTCATTACCGCGGTAAGCGCTCTCGTTTTAAAAAATCACAAGTCGGAGCTGGTTCCGTTATGCCTTACGGCAGGCGGAATAATAATGTTTTTATACGCGTTTGATTATCTTTCCGAAAGTGTTGAATTTATCAAAACCTTTACAAACGGCGCGGGAATAAACAACGACGTGGTAAGGATTATATTCAAGGTTGTGGGCATAGGATTTTTGGTGGAGCTGACTGCCGGCTCCGTAAAAGAACTCGGCTTCGACAGTGTTGCGGACAAGCTGCTTCTCTGCGGAAAAATCATTATCTTCGTGGTGTCGGTGCCCATACTCAACAGCACATATAAAATTATCGTTTCGCTTATCGAGCTGGTATGAAAAAGAAATGCGTTTTATTGATGATTCTCGTCGTTTCCGTAATTGTATTTTTTTCAATGGGCGGAATTGCCGTATTTGCGGACGAGAGCGGCGAACAACTTAACCAGAGCATTACCGACCTCTTAAAAGATTTGGATTTGAACGAACTTCAGAAGTATCTTGACGAAAATAAAGACAGTTATCTTTTCAATTTCGGCGATACTGCCTCGGAAATTATCGAATATCTCATTCACGGAAATCTCAATACCGATTACGGCGGATATTTAAGCGAGTTGTTTTCGGTAATTTTCAAAAACGTGATTAAACTTATTCCCGCATTTGCGGAAGTGACGGCGATTGCGCTTTTGTCTGCCGTAGTGAGTACTGCCGAAGGCACTCTGATGGGAAAATCCACCTCAAAGGTGGTTCACCTTGCTTGTTATTCGCTTATAATACTCATAATTTCTTCCATGCTTATCGGCATAGTGTCCGATTGTATAACTTGTATAAATTCGGTACGAAAACAAATTGAAATAATAACGCCGATACTCGCGACTTTGACCGTGCTGACGGGTGGGACGGGTACAGCGGCGATTTATCAGCCGTCGGCTCTGTTTTTGTCGGGCGGCGCTGTTGAAATAGTAAGCGGGTTCGTTTTTCCTGCGGCGATAACGGTGGTTATACTCAACTTCATGTCAAAACTCGGCAACGATTTGTCTTTTTCGGGCGTAACTGCGCTAATTAAAAGTATTTTAAAGTGGGTTATAGGCATAACGGTTACGGTTTTCAGCATATTCATTACAATGCAAAGCTCGGCAACCTCGCTGTTTGACGGAATACTTTTCAAAGCGACTAAGTACGTAGTGGGTAATTCTGTTCCGATTGTCGGCAATTTTCTGTCCAGCGGCTTCGATATGCTGACCTCTGCGGGGCTTTTGATAAAAAGTTCGGTAGGAATGTGCGGGCTTCTGTTGCTGCTGTTCGAGCTTATCGAGCCGATAATATTACTTATTGCGTTTTCTCTTATATTAAAACTTGTCGGTGCGATAGTTCAGCCGATAGGGGAAAATACGCTTTACGGTCTTTTATCTGATTTATCCAAAGATATCGAATTTTTTCTTGCCGGGCTTCTTACGGTGGCGTTTATGTACGCGCTGATAATAATGCTCGTAGTAAATTCCGCAAACAGTTTTATATGAAAGCATATTTATTCACTGCGGCGGGGGTTATATTTTTATCGGTTATCGTTTCGCTTTTAATCCCCGACGGTAAACTTAATAAGAGTATTACGTTTGTAATGCGCATGGCTTGTATTCTCGTTCTGTTGCAACCCGTCACGGGCATATTCAAAATCGGGGAAACAACGTCAAAAGAGCCTATGTACGATTACGTATATATATGTAAAGTCTATTCGGATAATCAGAGCGAACAGCTAGAAAAGGTTCTTAAAGAAAAATTCGGGGAGGAGTGCGACTGCACCGTGGAAATTATCCACGATGACGGAAATTTCAAGGTAAATTCGGTAAACGTGGAGGTAAATACTCAAAAAAATCAAACAATTACCGAAATATACGCATATTTGGAGCAGTCGGGATATATAAATATAACAGTATATGCGAAAAGTTATTGATTACGTGAAAGAAAACAAGAAAATAATTATCGTAGTGATTCTTATCGTTATACTTATCGGCGCCGTTTATATAATCGACAAAAGCAAAAAATCGTCTTCGGACGTTAATTCGGTTTTCGAAACCGAGAAAAGCTCCACCGAAGTTAAGCTGACCGGAATACTGCAAAGTATTCAGGGTGTGGGGGATACAAGGGTAATGATAACGGAAAACGACGGAAAAATTCTCGGAGTGGTAATCGTCTGCGAAGGCGCGGATAATATAATGACGAGAAGCGACATATTGAACGCGGTGTCGACCGCGCTCGATATAGACAAAAAAATTATAGCAATTTATTCAATGACTGTATAAGGAGATATTTATGTCTAAAACCAAAAAAATCATCGTAATGTCATCACTCGTTCTTTTACTCGCGGTAACGGCGGTACTCAACGTACTGCTTGCAAGAAACAGAGCAGCCAACGGCGACACCTTGGCTACGTCTAATTACTTCGCTACATACCGCTCCGAAAGAACAACCACGAGAAGCGAAGAGCTTGTTCAGCTTGACAGTGTTATCGCGCTTTATGACGAAGGCAGCGAAAAGTATGCCGAAGCAGTAAATCTCAAAATGAAGATAGTCGGTATAATGGAAAAAGAGCTCGTGCTCGAAACCATGATTAAGTCGAAAGGCTTTTCAGACGCGGTCGTTTCGATAGGTATCGACTCCGAAAACGTAAACGTATTCATTAATTCCAACGAACTGGATATGACAACCGCGCTTTCAATCTATAATTGCCTTAAAGACGAAGCCGAAATCGACCCTTTGAATATAATTATTATGCCTGTTTACTCACAAGTTTGATATAGTAGTTGCAAAATTAAAAATTTTGTGTTATACTCTATATCAAGGAGAAAGTTATGGCACATATCAGGCACGACCCGACTTCTACTCAAAAAGGAAAGGTAACGTACAATTCGGGCATAGTAAGCGGCATTGTCGCGCTTGCTATAAACGAAGTTGAAGGCGTGGCCCTCCTTAATACGAAGAACAAGGGTGTAAAGCTCAATTTCGAAAAACAAGGGATTGTTGCGGATATAAGCGTAAAGGTGGACAGTAATTACAACGTACCTTCGCTTGCATTCCGAATTCAGCAATCGATAAAACACAACGTCGAGTCGATGACGAACTATAAGGTTGCGAAAGTTGACGTTCATATTCAGGACGTAAATTTCCCCGAAAATTCGGCATTGTAAATATTACGTTTATTCCCTTAAAAAATTTAAGGGAATATTTGTATTTAACGGAGTTATATGAGAGCGGCTGCAAGAGAAACACTTTTTAAAATAATTTTCGCGTCGCAGTTTACGGGCGACGTAAATTGCGGATTTAAAAACGCGCTTTATAAAGCGGAAAAGGTGGAGGGCAAAGACGCGGAGTATTGCGACGGAATACTTTCGGTCATCGCCGAACACGGAAAAGAATTCACGGAAATGCTTGACAATCGTTCTAAGCTGTTTCCTGAAGCAAGAATGTTCCCCGCGGACAAAAGTATCCTGTTGCTTTCGATAGCGGAAATACTTTACTGCGACGATATCCCCGACGTTGTTTCTGCGAACGAAGCGGCAAATATCGCGTCGAAATATTCTTCCGAAAAGAGCGCTTCGTTCGTAAGCGGAATACTTGCGGATTTAATTAAGGATAAAAAAAATGTATAAATTGATTGACGGCAAGGCGATTGCCGCCGAAATGCGCGACGAAATAAAAAATGCCGTAACGCAATTCAGGGCGAGGCACGGCAAAGATATCGGGCTTGCGGTCGTGCTTGTCGGCGAAAATCCGGCTTCGCAGGTTTACGTACGCAATAAAATCAAAGCCTGCAAAGAAGTCGGTATAAAATCTTTTTCATATTATCTTCCCGCAAACGTCACGCAGGCGCAGCTTGATGGGCTTATAAGCGAGCTCGCCGCAGACAACGCGGTTCACGGTATACTTGTTCAGCTTCCGTTGCCCGACCATCTCGACGCGGACCGCGTATTAAGTCTGATACCCGTAAGCAAAGACGTCGACGGGTTTTCTGCGGAAAATATCGGCAAACTTTGTCTTAACGAGCATTGTCTTGTCGCGTGTACTCCGAACGGCGTAATGAAGATGCTCGAAAAAGAAAATATCGATGTTCGTGGAAAAAAAGCGGTGGTGATAGGCAGGTCGGATATAGTCGGCAAGCCTATGGCTATGCTTTTGCTCAACGCCGACGCAACGGTTACGGTCTGTCACAGTAAAACGCGGGATTTAAAGGCGCATTGTCTTGATGCGGATATAATAGTTGCGGCGGTAGGCAGGCCCAAATTTATAACGGCGGATATGGTCGGCGAGGGCGCGATTGTTATCGACGTCGGCATCAACAGAGACGAGAACGGCAAGCTATGCGGCGACGTTGACTTTGAAAACGTGAAAGAGAAATGCTCGTATATTACGCCCGTGCCAGGCGGCGTGGGGCCTATGACGATAACTATGCTGCTGTTTAACACTGTTACGGCGGCGGAAAGGAGCGCGGATTGACTGATTTCGCTTTGAAATACGAGGGATACGCCAAAAAATTCGAAAAAATACTTGCCGGATTTTGTGAGAAACTCGACTGTAAGCCGCAAATCCTTGCGGACAGCCTGAAATACAGCCTGAAACTCGGCGGCAAAAGGATACGCCCCGTGCTTATGCTTGCTACGGCGGATATGCTGGGCGTGGAAGAAGAGAAAGTTACGCAGTTTGCGCTTGCGCTTGAACTTATTCATACCTATTCGCTTATTCATGACGATTTACCCGAAATGGATAACGACGATTTTCGCCGCGGTAAGCCGTCAAACCATAAGGTTTTCGGTGCGGGTAACGCAATACTTGCAGGCGACGGATTGTTAAATACGGCTTATTCTTTGCTGTTCGGCGAGTGCTTCAAGGGTAGCGAATACGTTTCGGCGTCAAAGTATATCTGCGATTGCGCGGGCATTTACGGAATGATTGCGGGGCAGTCGGCCGACCTTGCGCACGAAAACGACAAAGAAGTAAACGAGGATATTCTCGATTTTATTTACGAAAACAAGACGGCGAAGCTTATTATGGCGGCGGTCGTCACGCCGGCGATACTTTGCGGCGGCAAATACTACTCCGAACTGAAAGAATTCGGTAAAGAACTCGGTTTCCTGTTTCAGCTTACGGACGATATACTCGACGTGGAAGGAAGTTTTGAAAACCTCGGTAAAAGCACGGGCAAGGATTTGCGCGAGGGGAAGTATACCGGAGTCGGGCTGTACGGGCTCGATAAATGCAAAATCAAGGCTGATTTGATTTGTGAAAGCTGTATAAAGCTTATGGAAGGCGTTTCGGCGGATACTTCGTTTATGAAAAACATCGTTACTTACGTTCGACAAAGAGTTGGTTGAATTCTATTGACAATATATACGTAATATGTTATAATATGGGCGTTTAATATAGTGGTGCAGTATTCTAGTCAATTTCAATTGATACGAAGGCGGGGGTAAAATACCGTCAAAGGGCATATCGATGAAGTTTCTGGTGTTTGCTTGCTTTTGCCAAAAGTGGGTGAATGCTGGGAGTAAAGGTTTATGGGAGCTTGGTATTGGCATACCGCAGCCCAACCCATTTACCGTGGAGGCCGACGGCACACACCGTCGGTATAAACCTGCTACGAGGCGAAAGCTTGGTACAGAGTAGCCTGCTTTGAGTGAAAACAGCGGATAGCGGAAGTTACCGCAGCAATTCGTTCGGCCAAACGGTTGTTGCCTATTGCCGCTTGAAATTGATTTTTGCAAAAGAAGATAAGCTCAATGGAAATTGTCAAGGAAAGCTTCTAGACTGTTTTTATATTAGAGATTACGGTGTGGACTCAGTGGCGATTCGGTTATGCACTCGTGCGTTTCGGCTCTTAAAAGGAAACTGCTTCTTCGGCGACGGGAAGTGAGTCGGAGGGAAATCCTACCGAACCTAAGCCGCAAAATTTATTTAATATAAACCACTATATTGCTCGTTTTTACGCACATGTCGTGCGTATTATTTTTAGTCGGAATTTGAATTATGGATAAAGACGACAGTACGAATAAAAGCGATAAACAGATAAAGAAAAAAAGTAAAAAGAAAAAAAGAATACCCGCCTGGCTTTCATGGGGGCTCGGTGTATTTTTTCTTTCGTTTGCCTTGACGGTTATATTCAGTTTTTTAACCGAAATTTCTATAAAAGACAGCCCTGTTTACGTCTGTGTGATAGTTCTGCTTGTATTGCTTGTGCTGAATATATTTTGCGATATGTTGGCAAATGCAATCATAACATGCGAGGCGGAAGCTTTTCACGCAATGGCGTCAAACAAAATCAAGGGCGCGAAACGCGCGGTGACGCTTTGCAGAAACTCGACCAAGCTCGGCAGTATTTTTGCCGACGTAATCGGTGATATCTGCGGCATAGTCAGCGGTGCCGCGGGCGCGACGCTGGTTACGTATATTGCCGTAAACGGCGGGAGCGTAATCGAACTTGTTTCGTCGATAGGCGTAAGCGCCGTTATAGGCGCGCTTACAATCGGCGGAAAAGCTATATTCAAGCATTTTGCAATGAAGTACAATAAACAGATAACTTTCGGCTTTGCTAAATTTACCACGCTGTTCAGGAAGGAAAAATGATGCTTGAAAATCTTAAAGAAAACGATATAAAGAAATTAGATTTGCCGCAGCTTTCCGCTATTTGCGAGGAGGCTCGGCAATTAATTATTTCAACGGTTTATAAAAACGGCGGTCATCTTTCGTCAAACCTCGGTATGGTCGAGCTTACCGTAGCTTTGCATAAAGTTTTCGATTTTCCTTTGGATAAGGTTATTTTCGACGTCGGGCATCAGTGCTATACGCATAAGCTGCTGACGGGCAGATTAAACAGTTTCGGTAACATACGCAGGAAAGGCGGTATTTCCGGCTTTCCCAAAAGGGAAGAAAGCAAGTTTGACAGTTATAATACCGGTCATGCAGGCACGTCGGTTTCGGCGGCGCTCGGTATGGCAAAAGCGCGCGATATAAGCGGCGAGGATTACAACGTGATTGCCGTGATAGGCGACGGGTCGTTCAATAACGGGCTGATTTACGAAGCTTTCAACAGCTTGCGGCTGATTAACACCCGCATCCTCGTGATTTTAAACGATAACGGGATGTCGATTTCTCCTACCGTAGGAAGCATGCACGAGTATCTCGAAATTTTAAGCGAGGACGACGCGCAGAAAGCTAAGCGTGCAAGGCACGCGAATATCTTTGAAAGATTCGGGTTTGCGTACGACGGGGTTTACGACGGCAACAACCTTGCAAAAATGATAGACAAATTGACCGAGGTTAAGGAAAAACTTAAAACTCAATCGGTTATTTTGCATATTATTACCAAAAAGGGTAAAGGGTACGAGTTTTGCGAAGAAAACCCCGAAGCAACGCACGGTATCTCGGTTTCAGCTTCCGACAATATTCAAGCGGAATACTCTGAAGTTTTAGGCAAAACGCTTTGCTCGCTTGCAGAAAACGACGACAAAATAGTTGCCGTAACCGCGGCTATGACTTCGAGCTTGGGGCTCGGCGGATTTTTTGAAAAATACCCGCAAAGGAGTATCGACGTAGGCATTTGCGAGGAGCACGCGACCATTTTGTGCGCCTCTATGGCAGCTCAGGGTTTAAAGCCTTATTATGCGGTATATTCCACGTTTTTACAGCGTTCTTACGACGAAATCGTCATAGATATTTGCAGTCAGAATCTGCCCGTAACGCTTTGTGTTGACCGTGCCGGAATCTCCGGTACGGACGGGGAAACGCATCAGGGCGTGTTCGATATTTCGTTTTTAAGCCATATACCGAATCTTACTATTGCCGTTCCGAAAGACGTAAAAGAGTTTGAGAAAATGATAAAATTCAGCGCCGGCTTTGGGTATCCTTTGGCGATACGGTATCCGAGAGAGGGAAAAAGGATATTCAAAATTCAGACGGATTTAGTTTACGGAAAGTGGGAAACGCTTGCCGAAGGCAGCGGGAAGTGCGTCATTATCGCTTGTGGCGAACGCGCGATAACTCATTCGCTCGCGGCGTGGCAGGTGCTGAAAAATAAGGGTATCGAAGTCGGTGTGATAAACGCGCGGTTTATAAAGCCGCTTGATAAAGAATTGCTTGACGGGCTGAAAGAAAAATATATAATCACGGTCGAGGACAATATGCTTTGCGGCGGACTCGGGTCGCTTATAAACTCGTATTTTTGCGGCGGTGAAAAAACGATAAAGAATTTTGCATATCCCGACGTATTCATCCCGCACGGCGGCGTAGGCGAACTAATGGAAGAATACGGCGTAAGCAGCCGTGCTATTGTAAAATACATTGAAAATGAGATTAGATAAGTACCTTGCGGAGCGGTTCGGTTCGAGGACTAAAGCGGCCGCGGCAATAAGTGAAGGCAGAGTTTACGTAAACGGAAAAAAGGTTACGCCTTCTTATGAATACAGCGAGAATGAGCCGCTTGAAATTACCGAAGCGGCAGAAAGTTACGTTTCCGCCGGCGGTTTTAAACTTGCCAAAGCTATCAAAGAATTCGGCTTTGAAGCCGAGGGAAAGATTTTTGCCGACGTAGGCGCGAGTACCGGCGGGTTTACCGATTGCCTTTTGAAAAACGGTGCAAAAAAAATTTATTGTATCGACGTCGGGGAGAGTCAGCTGGATAAAAGCCTTTTATGCGACAAAGTCAGAGTAATCGATAATTTCAATGCGAGAAATCTGACGTCGGATATATTCGAAGATAAGCTCGACGGAGCGGTAATCGACGTCAGCTTTATATCGTTGACTTATATCCTCGGAGCTGTCGGGAACGTTTTGGATAGCGGCGGCAGCGTGCTTGCGCTGATTAAACCTCAGTTTGAATGCGAAAGCAGAAGCGTAGGAAAAAACGGAATAGTCAAAGACGAAAAAATGCACGAACGGGTTATTTCTAAAATCTGTCGTTTTGCTGCCGATTGTTCGCTTATGCCTCAAAAAATTACCACCGCGCCGATAGTCCGGGGAAAGAATATCGAGTACGTAATATTGCTCGAAAAGAATGCGGAAAATTTTGTCAATGAAAAAATATTAATAAAGTCTGTTAAATTATGAATTTAATGGGCTTTTTGTTTGCATATTTGTATAAAAAGTAATATAATAGGTAGCGGATGAAGGCGGGAATTTATTATAATAAAAATAATCTTAATAATAACGGCGTATATCCCGAAACGCTTCGGAGGATGCTTGCCGCGCGAGCGGTAGACTGCGCTTTTGTTAATGAACCTTCCGATCTCGACGGGGTGGAAGTGTTGTTCGTTTTGGGCGGCGACGGTACTATTTTGAATGTTGCGGCAGAGTGCGCAAAGCGTGAAATCAAAATAATAGGCATAAATTACGGACATCTGGGCTTTCTTACGCAATTCGAACCGGATAAAATGCAAAGTGCCGTCGAGCTTGTTTGCGGCAATAAATACGCGGTAGAAAAGCGGACGATGCTCGAAGTCGAGTGTGACGGTAATACATATCTTGCGTTAAACGACGCGGTAATTCAGCGCAGCACAAGCGGACACGATTTCAGCAATACCGTTCAGCTTCGTGCTGTTATTGACGGGTCGACGGTTGATAATTATTTGTCGGACGGAATTATTATAAGCACACCAACAGGCTCGACGGCGTATTCTTTATCCGCAGGCGGGTCTGTACTTACGCCCGATATTAACGCGTTTATAATGACGCCCATATGTGCGCATTCGTTGCATTCGAGGCCGGTGGTTTTTAACGATAATTCCGTACTTGAAATAATTCCGTCGGTAGGACGAATTCCCATAAACATTGTTATCGACGGCAAAATCGTCGGAGTTATAGGGAATTCTGTTATAAAAGTAAAAAAATCCGAACATTGCGTAAGTTTTATTTCACGCAGTGATAAAGATTTCTTTAAAAAATTATTGATAAAACTTAATATTTGGAGTAAATGATGCATAGAAACGCAAGACAACACAAAATTTTGGAACTCATTTCCACGATGGAGATAGATACGCAGGAAGAGCTTTGTGCGGAATTGAATAAGCTTAACTTTAACGTAACGCAGGCTACTATTTCGCGTGATATCAAAGAGCTTAAACTTTACAAAATATCTGGTATGACGAAAAAGTACAAGTATGCGTGTCTCGAAAGCGACGACGACTCGGTTCGCGGCAAAATGAAAACGCTGTTCAGAGAGTGCGTCCAGACAATTACGAGCGCGAATAATCTTATCGTAATAAAGACGATGAGAGGTAACGGCTCCACGGCCGGGCTGTTCGTGGACTCGTTGCAGCTTAAAGAGATACTGGGCAGCATTGCGGGTGACGACACGTTGCTTATTGTGGTTGATAATAATGAAAACACTCATATCGTCGCACAAAAATTGAGAGAGTATATTTAATAATGTTAGACAGATTATGCGTTAAAAACGTTGCTTTAATAGACGAAGCGGATATCTCGTTCGATAGAGGACTTAACGTATTGTCAGGTGAAACGGGGTCGGGTAAATCGGTTTTACTCGATTCCATTAATTTTGTCCTCGGAAGCAAAGCGGATAGGACTATGATACGCCACGGCGAAAGCGAAGCGTTTGTAAAAGCCGAGTTTTCCGTCGGTCAGGATTCCGAAGCTTGCAGAAAACTTGAAGAAATGGACATAGAGTGCGACGGAAATATAATTATTTCCCGCAAACTTAACGCAGACGGTAAAGGCGGAATAAAAATCAACGGTAACACTGTAACGCTTTCGATGCTGAAAACTGTAACGCTACACCTTGTGGACGTTCACGGTCAGAGCGAACATTTTTTTCTGCAAAGCGAGCAAAACCAGCTTAAAGTTATTGACGGGCTCTGCGGTGAACAAGCCGAAAGCTTAAAACGGAGTTTAAGCGAATTAATTGCCGAAAAGAAAAAGCTGACCGCCGCAATGAAAGCGCTCGGCGGTGACGAGGCGGAGAGGGCGCGAAGGCTCGATTTGCTGGATTACCAGATAAAAGAAATAAAAAGCGCGGATCTGAAAGCTGGTGAATACGATGAGCTGAAAGCGCGGCAGAACGTGATACAAAACGCCGAAAAAATCCTTACCGCGTTGAATACGGTTAAAAACATATTCGACGACGACGGCGGGATTAGCGACGGTATAAGTTCGTCAATGCGCGAAATAGGTCGGATAGCGGATATTGGCGAGGATTATGAAAATATTTATGTGAGGCTTGAAAGCCTGAATGCGGAAGCGGCCGATATATCCGAATCTATATCCGATGCAATGGACGCGATAAGCTTTAACGAGGGCGAAGCCCGACAGGTCGAAGAACGGATTACACTGATAAACTCGCTGAAAAAGAAGTACGGTGCGGACGAAATTGAAATATTGCGCTTTCTCGAAAAAGCAGAAAGCGAATTTTCGGTAATATCCGACAGTGCGGAATTGTTGGAAAAATACGGTAGCGATATAGCGGCGTGCAACGTCGGAATTTATAATTTGTGCGTCAAATTATCCGAGTTACGCAAAAAGGCGGCGGAAAACTTTTGCGAAAAGGTTGTTGAGCAGCTGAAAACTTTGAATATACCAGATGCGAAGTTCAGAGTAAATTTTAAAGATTTTGATATGAGCACGGCAGATTTAAATTCCGTAAACGGTTGCGACGATATTTTTTTTGAGTTTTCCGCAAACAAAGGCGAGCCTTTCAAACCTTTGAATAAGGTAATAAGCGGCGGCGAATTAAGCCGGTTTATGCTTGCCGTAAAAACGCAGTTTAAAGACCTTAACGGCATTTCTACATATATTTTTGACGAAATCGACGCGGGTATAAGCGGTTTTACCGCCGTTACTGTTGCGAATAAATTTAAGGATATTGCCAAAGTTACCCAGATTTTAGCGGTTTCACATTTGCCGCAGGTCTGTGCGGCGAGCGACAGCCAGTTTCTGATTTATAAATCCGAGCGTGACGGAAAAACATATTCTGACATTAAAAAACTGTCGTATAGTGAAAAGATAACTGAAATAGTAAGGCTTACGGGCAGTATTGAGTCGGATACGGCGTATAAACACGCTGAAGAACTTATAAGACAATTTAAGTAAACGGCGGAGCTTTCCGTCGTTTTTTTTGAATATTATCCGACGTCCTGCACACAATACTGTTATGCTTTTCAGAAAAAAATTAGTCAGGACTTTTTTAATATTAATTTCTGTACTCGTATTCGCATTTTCGGCTTCGCCGCTTAATGCGAGCGCGGATACGGGAGTTTTGTATTTGGGCGGGTTTCCCGCAGGTTTTACTTTGAACACAACTACCGTTGAAGTTATAGGTATTTGCGACGTGCTGACGCCGGAAGGTATGCGTTCGCCCGCAAGAGAATGCGGGATAAAGACCGGTGACATTATCGACGATATAAACGGTCAAAAAATAAAAAGCACGAACGATATCAACAGAATTTTATCGGAAAAATTTAAAAAATTCAATATAAGCGTCGTGAGGGACGGGGAAATTATTCGGTTTGAAATCGATCCTGTAAGCGAAATGTCGAGCGGGGTAAGAAAACTTGGTATTCTTGTTAAAGACAGCTTGAACGGAATAGGTACCGTGACTTATGTTGACGGCTCCAACAGAAAGTTTGCTTCACTGGGGCATCCCGTAACCGATATGAAAAACAATCTGGTTGAAATTAACGGCGGCACTGTATACGGCTGTATGATTTACGATATTAAAAAGGGCGTTAAGGGAACTCCCGGCGAGCTTCGCGGCGCGTTTGAAAACGGCAACGTGCTCGGCACGGCAAAGATTAATTGCGGCTGCGGTATTTATGGCGACTTATCTGACAAATTCGACGTATCTAAACTTGTCAGAATAGAAAAGGGCGGTATAGAAAGCGTAAAAATAGGCAAAGCAAGCATTTATACAACGCTACGCGGCAACGAAGCAAAGCAATACGAAATTTCTATTGTCAAAGTAGATAAATCAAATAAGGACAACAGAAACTTCGTAATAAAGATAGAAGATGAAAATCTTATTGAAAAGACGGGTGGAATCGTTCAGGGTATGAGCGGCAGCCCCATAATTCAGAACGGTAAACTTGTCGGCGCGGTAACGCACGTATTCGTCAACGACCCGACGAGGGGATACGGTATAAGTATCGATAAGATGTTAAGTTCATATTAATTTGAAATTCCTCATATAATTGTATATGAGGAATTTGTCTTTTAACGGTTATAAATGGGATAAAAAGTATTTTATTGCCGCCGCAGTAACGTTATGTTGTGCTATTATATCAGGCATAGTACTGTTTAAATTAGGTGATTTAAGTATTTATTTCGTTAATTTTGCAAATGATTACATTTATTTTGTATTTAATTTCAAAAACGGCAGCATAATCTTTCCGCATATTTTAAGCGAATTATTTTATTTGTACCTATTCTTTCTTATAGCTTACTGTACCAGAATGAAGTATTTTACTCTGGTTTTAGTATTTGTTCGCGGTATGCTTTTTACCGTTTATGCGTGTATTTTATTATGCGCTACGGCTTTTGGCGGAATTTCGGTTGCGTTGATTGTGTTTATTCCCGCAGGGCTTATTTCTTTAATTTGCTGTGTTTTTGTTTCCGACGTCTGTAGATTTGTAAATAAAAGGTACGTTTTATTTATGCCGGCATTATTGGCCGTCGCTAACACGCTTGTTTTGCTTGTGCTTATTAACGTTGTGTTCAGAGTGATTATCGTAATAGTATAATTAAGCTTTTTTACCGCATAATAATTGTATGAAAAAGTTAATTACATTATTATCCGCGGCCTGCATTTTTGCGGGTAGCGTTGCTACTACGGGTTTTACGGTCAAAAGCGATGAAGAGAATATGGTTAAGGGGTGTAAGTCCGCATATCTTATAGAAGCTCAGTCGGGCGAATGTATGTATAAGGAAAACGAATTTACGCGTATGCCTATTGCAAGCGTTTGTAAAGTTATGACGTTCACAATCGCAATGGAGGCGATAAAAAGCGGTAAGCTATCGCTTGACGACGTCGTTACTGCAAGCGAAAATGCGGCGGGAATGGGCGGCTCGCAGGTTTTTCTCGGCAGCGGTTGCGAATACACGGTAGACCAGCTTTTGAAAAGTATCGTCGTTTGTTCGGCAAACGACAGCTGTGTTGCGATATCGGAAACGGTAGCGGGAAGCGAGACGGCGTTTGTGGAAAAAATGAACGATAAAGCTGCTGAGCTCGGTTGTAACGATACGCTTTTTGCGAATTGTACGGGCTTGCCTAAGGCAAACCAGTATTCCTGCGCGCACGACGTTGCCATAATGTTCAAAAATCTTCTTTCCTATGAAAATTACTTCAATTACAGCAAAATATGGCTGGAAGATTTTGTTCATCCGGACAACAGAACGACCACAATGACGAATACTAATAAGCTTTTGAAAAAGTATTCTCTTTGCGACGGCGGCAAAACGGGTTTTACAAACGAAGCGGGCTTCTGTCTTGCTGCGACCGCGCAAAAAGACAACATGCGCCTTATTTCCGTTGTTCTCGGCGCGGATAGCAGCGATAACAGATTTAATTCCGCTATGGGCATGTTTAATTACGGATTTGCAAACTATAAAAACAAAATAGTTTTGGATAAAACTGTAACTTTAAACGACGAATTTGCGCTTTCGGGCGGAAAAAAGCAGAGCTTTGCCGTCTGCCCAGAGCGAAACTGCTATGTTTTCTCGGCTGTGGACAAAACGCCTGAAGTTACTTTCAATATCGTGGCCGAAGGAGTAAAGGCTCCGGTTGTTAAGGGGCAAGCCGTAGGACAAATCGAAGTGTTCAAGGACGGGGTTTTGTGCGATACGATAACGCTTGTATCGGCTGAAGACGTTAAAAAAGCGGGCTTCGGTGATAATTTCATTAATATTTCAGGGCAGTGGGCACTGTAATTGTTTTTTGCAAATAAACGAACC
>CANPBT010000029.1 GCA_947572415.1 uncultured Clostridia bacterium
ATTTGATAGCCTACGTCGTCGTCAGATTTTTCTGCAAAAAAGCGGTGGAGTGGGTTGCCGGACGCGAGGTCGTCGAAAAGTACGCGGGCGTAATAGGCAACAAAGGTAAAATAATATTTTTGTTGATGCAGATTCTGCCCTTTTTTCCCGACGATATTTTATGTATGGTCGCCGGGCTTACCTGTATGAATTTATGGTTTTTCCTCGGCGTTATGGTGCTTGTACGCCCTCTGATAATCGCGGCGTATTGCTTCCTCGGCAACGGCACGGTAATACCTTTCGAGGGGTGGGGAATACCGGTATGGATAGCGATTTTCGCCGCCTGTATCGCTCTCGCGGCGCTGTCGTTGAAGTATCAGGGAAGGTTCGAAAAATGGCTGATATCCAAATTTTCCAAAAATAAAAAATAATCGGTCACGGTGTAAACCGTGACTTTTTTTTGGTTTTTTTCATAGTATGTAGTAACTGTTTAATTTACTATGGAGAAATTTTCGTGGAATGGTTTTATAATTTATACGGCTGGCAACAGGCACTGATAGCGACTACGTTTACTTGGGCTTTGACCGCTCTCGGTGCGTTGCCCGTCTTTTTTTGTAAAAGCGTTGGTAAAGGCGCGTTTTCGTTTATGATGAGCAGTGCTGCGGGTATAATGCTCGCTTCTACGTTCTTTTCGCTTTTGATGCCCGCGCTCGAAACGGGCGTAAACCTTGCGTGGCTGGTGCTTACTTCGGGGTTCGTGCTCGGCGGGTTTCTGATAATTGTAACTGATATAGTGACCGAAAAACTGAACATATTTTCCGACAATACCAAAAAGCGCAGATGCGCCGTAATGTGCGCGGCGGTAACAATCCATAATATCCCGGAAGGTATGGCTGTCGGCGTTGCGTTCGGCGCGCTTGCGGGCGGAAGCGGAGTGGGCGCGGTTGCGGCTATTATGCTTGCGGTCGGTATAGGCATACAGAACTTCCCCGAGGGTATGTGCGTCGCTTTCCCGCTCCGCGCCAACGGCATGAGCAGGTTCAAATCGTTTTTCATAGGTCAGCTTTCGGGCGCGGTGGAAATAATCGCGGGCGTAACGGGCGCGCTTGCCGTCACTTTCGCAAGCGGAATTCTTCCTTACGCGCTTGCGTTTTCCGCGGGCGCAATGATAGCCGTAGTCTGCTCCGAGCTTATCCCCGAATCGTTTGCGGAAGGCAAAATAAGGGCGACGGTAGGCGTTATTTTCGGGTTTGCGTTGATGATGGTTTTGGACGTCGCCTTCGGATAATCCGCCGCCGTATATACTTCGCAATACTGTTTTAAATTTGCGTTTTGCTTCGGGTCACTTACGTTTAAGTCCGCACTTTTCTTGTCTTGCTCGTATCTACGGCGGCTACATTATTATGGGCTTCCCCGGAGGGGAAGCTGTTGCAACCGTAAGGTTGTGACTGATGAGGTGTCATATTTCTCATCCTTAAAGTTAAACTTCTTTTTGCATATTTTTTATTGCTTTCCGCAATATAGTGATATGGAAAAGTTTAATAAAACGGCGGTTGTCGTCGGCGGGAGTTCGGGTATAGGCTGCGAAACCTGCGCACGGCTTACAAGCCGCAGTTGGAACGTAATAAACATATCGCGCAGCCCGTGTAAAAATCCGAAGGTGAAAAACGTTATTGCCGACGTCGTTGCGGGCAGTACGTTCACCGACGCCATAAATAAAGTCGGTGAAAAGTTCGGGCTTGACGTGCTCGTATACTGCGCAGGTTTTTCTATGGCGGCGCCCATAGAATACGCAAAAGAAAGCGACTACCGCTACCTTTTCGACGTAAATTTTTTCGGCGCGCTTAAAGCTATGCAGGCGGCTATCCCGTTTATGAAAACACGCGGCGGCAAAATTATACTTGTCGGCTCGCTCGGCGGCAACGTGCCCATAATGTTCGACGCGTTTTATTCGTCCTCGAAAGCCGCGCTCGAAATGCTTGCACGCGCAGCGTATTCCGAGCTTAAACCTTACAATATTAAGGTTACCGCATTTTTGCCCGGCGGTACGGCGACGGGCTTCACGCTCAAACGTAAGGTGTATTCGCCGGACGAAACAAAATCGTATTCGCAGAGTATGAACAAGGCGGTGGCAGCGCTTGCGGATATGGAGCAGAACGGTATGTCGCCCGCTGTTGTTGCGGAAGATATTTATTCGCTTATACTTTCGGACAAGCCGCCCGTTGTCAAGGCGAGTGGGTTTAAAAATTCGACCTACAGGGTAATGTCGCACATTATGCCGGAAAAGGTCACTCTCTATTTAAACGACAGGGCGTTCAGACAATGAAAAAGGACGTGGATTTGTCGCGCCGCGACGAGCGCGAAAGTTTTATAAAAAGCGGTAAAATCGGGGGAGTTAAAAATGACAGGCAAGTCGAAAGAGAATTTTAATTCAAACTATCTCAATTATATCAAAACTCAGGACCCGCCCACACAGCATTTCAAAAATTGCGCGGCGGCTTTCGGCGTCGGCGGACTTATTTGCTGTATAGGACAGTTTATAAGGTTTATGCTCGAATATGCGGGGCTTACCGGTGACGAACTGGCGGGGGCAACGTCGATAATCCTTATATTTTTGGGCTGTTTTCTTACGGGACTTGGCGTGTATGACAGAATAGGCAGATACGCGGGCGCCGGCTCGATTGTGCCCATAACGGGCTTTGCAAACAGCGTCACTTCGCCCGCTATAGAATTTAAAACGGAGGGCTGGATTTACGGCATGGCAGCTAAAATGTTCACGGTTGCGGGCGCGATAATAGTTTTCGGCGTATTCTCGGGCGTGCTGGTCGGTCTGGTGTATTTCTTTATATGAGTAAAAAAGGCAATACGGTTTTCTTTAAAAATAAGCCGCGTATAGCGTCATACGCCGCAATTTGCGGCAGTAAAGAAAAAACGGGTGTAATAGGCGAATTTGCGGATATAACGCTCGAAGACGATATGTATGAAGAGAGCACCTACGAAAAAGCGGAGTGCAAAATGCTCACTAACGCAATTTCGCTTGCGATAGAAAAGGGCGGATTAAACGAAAAGGATATCGACGTTCTGTTTTCGGGCGATTTGCTTAACCAGATCATTTCCGCAAGCTTTGCCGCAAGGGATTACAGTTTTCCGTTTTTAGGCGTATATTCGGCGTGTTCTACCATGAGCGAAAGTATTATGCTTGCCGCAATGCTTGTAAATGCGGGCTACGTCAAGCACGCCGTTGCGGCAACGGGTTCGCACTTTGCCTCCGCAGAACGGCAATACCGTTACCCTCTCGAGCTCGGCTGTACCCGCCCGCCGCAGGCGCAGTGGACTGTTACGGGCGCTGGCGGTTGCGTAATCGCCGACGTTAAAAACGGTGTAAAAATAACCAGTGCTACTATGGGCAGGGTGTGCGATTACGGCGTAACCGACGTAAATAATATGGGGGCGGCAATGGCCCCCGTAAATGGTATTATACCACCATAAAGAATTCAAAAAACGGCGGGGCTTACACTTTAACACACAAAAAAATTAAAAGGAGGTGCGGACAAAAAGCCCCGCCGAAAAAAACTGCGACGGGATTTTCCGTCGCAGTTCGCTATGTTTTCAATTGTTCTTTGTGTTCTCCTGCAGTAAGCACCGCTATCAACGAACTGTAAATAATCGTAGGAAAGATATTGAAAATATGATTATCAAACAGACTGATAATCAGCATTGCGCCTATAGTTGCAGCAATAAACGCCCGCTCTACGGTTACGTTTTTCATAAAGCTTATAACGGTTTGCGCCCGATGGGTCAGATAAGCGGCAATACCGACCAGTCCGCACGAACTCAGAAGCTGCAATAAAGTGTTGTGGCACATATGAGGTATAAAACCTAAGCCCGATTGCGTGTTGTAACTGAAAATTACGTAAAAGCCTTTGCCGAATATGGGAAACTCTTTGAAATTTTCAAGCGCTTCACGCCAGATTTTCATTCTTCCGCTGCCGTTGAGTTCGCCGTCGACGACTATATTATCGAAAATCTCCTTAAAAAATTTGAATACAAATTCATGAAAAATACTTATAAGTATAATCGCGGCAACGGCGGCAGCCGATAAGATACAAGCGTTGGTTATTCTGTTTTTACCTTTAATGAATAATGCGATAAGACAGAAAGGATAAATGATAATACTGCCGATCATTGCCTGTCGGCTACAGGAAAAGAATACTGCGACAAAGAGTACGAACGAATAAAGAGTATAGACAAATCCGAAAGTTGTTTTCCCGGATAAAAAGATTACGGAAGGAATACACATTACAAGTAATACTCCGAAAGTATTGTATACTCCCCAGCCGAAAATAAGCTTATATCTGTTAATTATTCCGTCTACGAACAGTCCTTCCGTGGTTGCATAAGCTACGATTAATTCGATAACAAGCAATAAGCTTAAAGCAAAAAACCCGTATGCTATTTTTTCATAACTTTCTGTCTTTATAGAAATATTATCTTTAAGCACCGAAAATATTACGAGGAAGCATGCGGCCATTATCAGCCCGTAAAGCATATTTTTAGGATTGTAATCGTCGCTGAAAAAACCGTTGATAAAAAGAGTTGCGGCGAATGCGCACAGTCCGTAAAATATCGGAGACGGTTTAAATTTTTTTGCAATTACGGTTATTACTAATCTGTAAATTGCCGCAGATATAAAAAGTCCGATTATAATAAATATCTGTATATATATCTCCGGTCGGTGATAATAGTCGGAAGTTCCCATCGATGAGGAAGGCGTATTTATCAGAGAAACGGAAACGCTCATAAACAGGAACAGAGATATTATCGGAGTAATATCGTCCAGCAACAAGAGGATTAGTATGCCCGTAATAGAAATATAATAAAAAAGTACTATATCCCATCCGAGATAATAGCATAAAAGCGTCAAAGCCGCCGAAGCAAAAGGAAAATATTTTGAAGACAATAATTTTTGTATAAATTTTATCGCTTCGCTGTTTTTAAATTTATATAACGCTTCGTTCATACTTTTTTTTAAATTCCTCGGTTAAAGTATAAGCTATTAAAAGTTTATTGTCAAACGACGGCGGCTTTATTTTATAATTTGTTGACCTGATTTAAAAATATTTGTACCGCTATGGTGCTTGCCTGTATTAACTGTATTAATAAATATAATATAACAGATAACCGATATAATGTCAATATTTTCCGTATATATTTTTGTGACAAATTATGTTGTTAAAATCCGTCTATTTCAGACGTAAATCCATAAGAAATTTGTTATATAATAAAATAAAAAAAGGAAAAATACGTATGAAAAAAATGAATAGCAAAAAAGTACTAAAAAAATTAATCGATAATATTTTAACGTATCTTGACGAAATGCAGTGTGATATTATTTTGTCGGAGTTCGCCGAAGGCGGGAAGTATGCATTTTTGGAATGCCTTGAAATTATAAGCTGCTGGAAATACTTTCATAAATACGGGATATATGATATCGAAAAAACTTATCCGTTATAAAAAATCAATAAGCTTAAATATAAAGCGCCGACATTATTCGGCGCTTTATATTTATTTCGAATTTGCAAAAACTATATATCGAATAGTTTGCCGTTAAGATTCTTTGGCGCCAAAATTCATTTAAATTCGCCTAAATTTTACATTTTTATTATTAAACGTTGACTTTGATATTATTAAGTGTTAGAATAATATAAATTGTAAGTTATTGACAATACGGCTTTTGGGGAGATTGACTTGAAAATTATTCAATTATTTGATTTGGATTTTACTGCGGCTGCGGAGTACCTTAAAAGCTTTACTTACCCGTGGGAAGCGCTTGCAGGAATTAAAGACGAGATTATCCGGTTGGGTAAGACGCTTGATAAAAACGAGTATGACGAACCGTCTGAAAACGTATGGATTCACAAAAGCGCGAAAATAGCGCCGACGGCATATCTCGGTGCACCTTGCATTATAGGTGCCGGCACTGAAGTCAGGCACTGTGCTTTTATCCGCGGCAGCGCTCTTATAGGCAAGTGCTGTGTCGTAGGCAACTCTACGGAGCTTAAAAATGTCATTTTGTTTGATGGGGTACAGGTACCTCATTATAATTATGTAGGCGACAGTATTTTAGGTCATAAATCTCATATGGGCGCGGGGTCGATAACGTCAAATGTAAAATCCGATAAGACTCCCGTCGAAGTAAAAGGAACATGCGTTATACCGACAGGATTGAAAAAATTCGGCGCGATGCTTGGTGACTACGTCGAAATAGGTTGTAACAGCGTACTTAATCCCGGAACGGTTATAGGAAAGAATACAACAGTTTATCCTCTGTCGTGTGTGCGCGGTGCAGTGCCTTCCGACAGTATATATAAAAGCGGCGGAAAAATAGTTGCTAAGGAAAAGAGAGATTAATATGGGAAGATATTTCGGGACGGACGGTTTCCGCGGTGAGGCAAACGTAACGCTCACCGCCGATCATGCGTATAAAGTAGGCAGGTTTCTCGGCTGGTATTTCGGGGAACTTAAAAAGAGAAACGGCGATAAGTCAACGCCTAAGGTAGTCATCGGGAAGGATACCCGACGTTCGAGTTATATGTTCGAATATACTTTGGTTGCGGGGCTTACCGCTTCGGGCGCCGACGCATATATGCTCCACGTGACCACGACGCCTTCCGTGGCGCATATTGCGAGGGTCGATGAGTTTGATTGCGGTATTATGATTTCCGCAAGCCATAACCCTTATTATGATAACGGCATAAAACTTATAAACTCTCACGGCGAGAAAATGGAGGAAGACACGATAAGTCTTATCGAAGATTATATCGACGGTAAACTGAACGTCTTCGGCAACAATTATACCGAGCTTCCGTATGCATTGCGCGACAAGATAGGTAAAACAGTAGATTACGCTTCCGGCAGGAATCGTTATATAGGTTATCTCATTTCACTTGGAATGTATTCTTTCAGAGGAATGAAAGTCGGGCTCGATTGTGCTAACGGTTGCAGCTGGAACATTGCAAAATCCGTATTTGAAGCGTTGGGTGCGACTACTTACGTTATAAATGCGGCACCTGACGGATTGAACGTAAACGAAAACGCGGGCTCTACCCATATCGAGGGTTTACAAAAGCTTGTAAAAGCAAAAAAGCTCGACGTCGGTTTTGCGTACGACGGCGATGCAGACAGATGCCTTTGCGTAGACGAGAAAGGAAACGTAGTTACGGGCGATCATATCCTCTATATTTACGGTCTGTATATGAAAGATCGCGGAAAGCTTGTGACCAACACGGTCGTTACTACAGTAATGTCGAATTTCGGACTATACAAAGCTTTTGATGCGGCGGGTATAGAATACGCGAAAACGCCGGTAGGCGATAAATACGTTCACGATTATATGGTTAAAAACGGTTGCAGGCTCGGCGGGGAACAGTCGGGTCATATAATATTTTCAAAATATGCGACCACTGGCGACGGTATACTTACGAGTTTAAAGGTGATGGAGGTTATCCTTGCAAGAAAGACAAGCCTTTCCAAGCTCGTCGAGCCGTTGAAAATTTATCCGCAGGTGCTTTTGAATATCCGCGTCAAGGATAAAGATGCCGCTCAGGAAGACAAAGACGTTTTGGCGGTTGTAAAGCGCGTTGAAGAAAAGTTGGGGAATAAGGGCAGAATACTTGTGCGGGCTTCGGGCACCGAACCTCTTGTAAGAATCATGGTCGAAGCCGAAAGCAAAAAACTTTGCAATTCATATGCGAAAGATGTTGTGGAAGTCCTCAAAAAAAATGGACATACTTTGAATTAGAGGAGAGTTATATGTGCGGTATAGTGGGTTATGCGGGGAACAGGCAAGCCGCCCCTATAATTTTGGACGGACTTACCAAACTCGAATACAGAGGATACGATTCGGCGGGCGTCGCGGTAAGCGATAAAAACGGCGATATTGATATAATCAAGGCAAAAGGTAAACTTAAAGTGTTGTACGGGCTTACCGACGGCGGGAATAAACTCAACGGGCTGTGCGGTATAGGTCATACGCGTTGGGCTACGCACGGCGAGCCGTCTGAAAATAACGCTCATCCGCATTGTAACGACGACAAAACCGTAGTAGCTGTTCATAACGGAATCATAGAAAATTTTTCGCCTTTGAAAGCAAAACTTATGCGTCGAGGATACAGTTTTTATTCCGATACCGATACCGAAGTCGCTACAAAGCTCGTGGATTATTATTATAAAAAATACGGCGAACCGTTGAGGGCGATATCGGAGTTTGCTCTGCACGTCAGGGGGGCGTATGCGCTTGCGGTGCTTTTTAAGGAATTTCCGGGTAAAATATTTGCGATAAGAAAAGACAGCCCTATGGTAATAGGCTATACGGACGGGGGAGCATTTCTTGCTTCCGACGTGCCTGCGATTTTAAAGTATACGAGGAACATTTATTATACCGACAATCACGAGATAGTGTCGCTTTCAAATGATGGCGTCGTATTTTATAATCTCGACCGAGAGGAAATACGCAAAGAATACACTGTCATATCGTGGGATGCGGAAGCGGCGGAAAAAGGCGGCTGGGAGCATTTTATGCTGAAAGAAATTCACGAACAGCCTGCAGTCGTCAGAAATACCGTCAATTATTTTCTTCACGACGGAAAACTCGATTTATCCGAGTTGAATTTATCTGATGAGTATTTCAAAGATACGGAAAGCATAATAATCACCGGTTGCGGTTCGGCGTATCACGTAGGGGTTGTCGCTCAGTATATTTTGGAGGATATCGCGCGTATACCGGTCAGAGTGGAAATAGCCTCCGAATTCCGTTACCGTAAACCCGTATTAAACGGCAAAGAACTCGTAATAGTAATCAGTCAGTCCGGCGAAACGGCGGACAGTCTTGCTGCATTACGCGAAATGAAAGAGCAGGGAATAAGGACTCTTGCAATAGTCAATGTTCTCGGCTCTTCTATTGCTCGTGAAGCCGACAGCGTATTTTATACCAAAGCCGGACCCGAAATTTCGGTGGCAACAACAAAGGCGTACAGTGCTCAGCTTATCGCTATGTATATGATTGCGTTAAAATTTGCGAAAGTTCGCGCTACTATTTCGGAAGAATACTATACGCAGCTGAAAAATGAATTATTGTTATTGCCCGAAAAAATAGAAACCGTGCTCGGCTCGAAAGAGCAAATTCAGAAATTTGCATCCGAAATGATGGACAAGCAGGACGTATTTTTTATCGGAAGAGGTATTGACTACGCCGTAAGTATAGAAAGCAGCCTTAAACTTAAAGAAATAAGTTATATTCATTCGGAAGCTTATGCCGCAGGCGAATTAAAACACGGCACAATAAGTCTGATTGAAAACGGCACGCTAGTCTTAGGAATACTGACGCAGAGTAAACTGACGGAAAAAACAATCAGTAATCTTGTGGAAACGGCAAGCCGCGGCGCGTACGTTGCCGTTCTGGCTTCGGAAAATACGTTAGGCATACCCGATTCGTTTAAAAAAGTATTCCGCATACCTCAGACGGACGAACATTTTTCCGCGAGTCTTGCCGTAATAACAATGCAGTTGTTTGCTTATTATTTGAGCGTTCTGAGGGGGAACGACGTCGATAAACCCAGAAATCTTGCTAAAAGTGTAACGGTAGAATAAGCAGGGGAATAGACAATGAAGATTGCAAAAAATAATTACAGAAAACTCAAAGATATTGTAATACTCGCCGCGATGGATTTGCTTGCGATAATAGCTGCGGCGGCGTTGGCAATACTTATCGTAAATATGCGCATAGATTTTACATTGAGTTTACTTTACTGGATCTTAATGAATATTTTGTGCGTATATGTGTTTTTTGCTTTATTCAAGCTTTATCATATAGTTTTTACCTCTGTGGGGATTATAGATACTCTCCGTGCGCTATGCGCAATGCTGTGCGTTTTTACTATCAACATGCTGTATTACGCACTCGTAGACGAGCCTATCGAATTCAGAGTTTGTTCTACTTATTCGATAATTCTCTTTATTTTTGCATTGACCATTCGTTTCTCGAGAAGAATTTATATGGCTTTGCGGTATTCGATAACGCGCAAAAATAAGAGTAAAGTCAGGGCAATGATAGTCGGCGGCGGTAATGCCGGAACAATGCTTATTAGAGAAATTCAGACTACAGATAAAATCGATTATCTGCCTATCTGCGTAGTTGACGACGACCCCGCAAAGCTCGGCAAAAACGTCGGCGGCGTAAAAATTTTGGGGACTACCGACGATATCCCCAAACTTACCGAAAAATATTCAATCGACGAAATACTGATAGCAATGCCTGCCGCGACTAAGGCGGAGGTAAAAAGAATATACGATATCTGTGAAAAAACCAAGAAAAAGGTTAAAACCTTGCCAGGTATATATCAGATAGTCAGCGGCGACGCAAGCGTAACAGCGCTTCGTCCGGTACAGATACAGGACTTGCTCGGCAGAGACCAGATAAGGGTCAACCTCGACGAAATTATGGGGTATATCGAAACCCGCGTCGTTTTGGTTACGGGTGGCGGCGGTTCTATCGGCAGCGAGCTGTGCCGCCAGATTGCAACCCATAACCCGAAGCAGTTGATTATTCTCGATATCTATGAAAATAACGCATACGATATTGAGCAGGAGCTCAAACGCAGGCATCCAGAACTTAATCTCCTTACATTGATAGCGAGCATACGCGACGTAAGCAAAATGGAGGACGTGTTCGAAAAATACCGTCCCGAGATTGTATTCAACGCCGCCGCGCACAAACACGTACCGTTAATGGAAACAAGCCCCAACGAAGCGGTAAAAAATAATGTGTTCGGCACTCTCAACGTGGCGAAATGCGCCGATAAATACAATACGAAGGTATTTGTCCAGATTTCGACGGATAAAGCCGTTAACCCCACTAACATTATGGGTGCGACGAAGCGTATCTGTGAAATGATAATACAGACCATAGGCAAGCACAGTAAAAACACTAAGTTTGTTGCTGTTCGTTTCGGAAACGTGCTCGGTTCAAACGGTTCAGTAATTCCGCTGTTTGAAAAACAGATTCAGGATGGCGGACCCGTTACGGTAACGCATAAAGATATTATCCGATATTTCATGACTATTCCGGAAGCGGTGTCGCTCGTCTTGCAGGCGGGTGCATATGCTCAAGGCGGTCAGATATTTGTGCTCGATATGGGCGAGCCGGTAAAAATTTACGACCTTGCATATAATCTTATTAAATTATCCGGTCTTGAACCTAATGTGGATATAGAGATTAAATGCACCGGATTGCGCCCGGGCGAAAAGCTTTACGAGGAGCGTTTGATGGATGAAGAGGGAATGCAAAAAACCGATAACGGTTTAATCAATATCGCAAACCCTATCGAGCTTGACGAAGCGTATCTATGGTCTACTCTCGAAAAACTCAAAATTGCGGCTTTTGGAGAAGTTACGGATATGAAACAGCTTGTTGCACAGCTTGTTACTACCTATAAACCGCAAATTTAAAAAATAAATAAAAAAGCAGGATATAACCTGCTTTTTATTTTACCGTTAATGCAACTTCGCTATCTGCTTCTAAATTATTCAGATAAAAGTAAAATATATTAATATATCTTTTTCGCCGGTCCTCTAATGCGCTGAGGCTTATGTGAAAAATTGTGTTGGCAATATTATTAAATGAATGTTTTTTATGATCAGTACAATATAGGAAATTTATGTATTGGCAATCGTCATACATATTTGGTTCGGTTTCGCTTTCGGCTTGAAAATGAAGATAAAACCGTTTGTATACCGCATACAAATAAGCGTCGTCTTTTTTTGCCGCTCTGCATATTAATTTTTCTTTCGTATTAAGTATTGCCATCATAATTATGGTAACATTTATTTTATTGCGAGTTATGTCTAAATTGAACGTAAGGACCAGCGGGATTTCAGTTGACATAAAGTTTGAAAAAAAGTAATATTAATGTATTTGTGAAAGAATAAATTTGAGTTGTTTTATATATTAATTTATAATAAAGATAACAAAAATTATATTTTTGTGACAAATTTTAAATAATTAAATTCACAAATATGAAATTTTATTTAAAAATCGGTTTAAAAAGCGGTTGCTTTTGCGCTTTAATAACATTATAATAAAATTGTAATAAGCCCGCGGGCTTATGCGTGTAGCGGCATAAAAGCCGCTACACGCATAAATCTTTAATTGATTTACAAAAGAAATGAATACAGAACATTTTAATTACCTTTTAACTACATATTATGAAAACGAAACGTCCGCACTTGAACTTTGTAAATATTGTCTTGCAAATATCAAGCGGCGTTTATTAAGTATGTATAAAAATATTTATAATGTTGACGACGTTGCCCGCGAAATACTTTCATATTTTTTAAAAAATTTGCCTAAGCACGTATTTGCTCCTTTCAAATTTATTAATGCAACTACAGATAACTACATAAAACGTAATTATAAAAAAATTGAAGAGGTTGTACCGCTTTCTGCCGAAATGTCTTATGAGCAGAGCTTTGATGAATTGCAAAAATTGAATGTTTTAAAATTTCTTGAAAAACATCTTGATAAATGTGCCGCGCAGATAGTATATTTGCATATTATCGAAGATATAAAAGAAAAAGATATAGCAGTCAAATTGAATATCAGCTATGTAAACGTAAGGGCAATTTACAGCAGAGCTATAAAAAAATTAAAAGAAATACTGTCAGATGTAACAATACTTGAAATATAGGTATCTTAATAAATATAAAAAATTTTTATGAGGTACAATTATGAAGAAGAAAATTGTTACTATCGCTATGATGTTTGTTTTAATGTTAAGCATTATCAGCGGTACAGCCGCATTTGCGGAAGTCAGCATCGAAGAGTGTGACCGTTGTTTTCAAACAACAATATGCGGGCTTTTAGACGGTGACGAGGTCGGCGCAAGCAAAATCAATGCAGAGCGAAAACCTGTTTACGATATAAATATTCAATTATTAGGATATGTTTACGAGTTTGAAATCATTTCCGGTAGTGCGTATGCGATTATTATCTGCGATAACGGAAATTATGTAACGCACGAGCTGGTTACGCAATCCGAAAGCCCTTATGTCGATTTTTCGGAAAACGAGCTCCGCGTATATGTTAATAATATGGCGTATCTGAAATACGTCGACGGGGCTTATTTCGATATAGAAACTTCCGCCGAAATATCAGCCGAAATTTTGGAAGCGATTTCCGAAAATGCGGTAACGTATTCGTCGGGCGACGTTGAATACGAATCAACGTCTGTCACAATCAGATACCAGACGCGTACGCCAAACGCGAAAAACTTGTGCGCGGCTCCTCCGAGTTACACAAGCCCCGGCGGAATAGAAAGTGCGTGCGCGGCAGTCGCGGGCTCTAATCTGATAGGTTTTTACGACAGATATTATGAAAACCTCATCCCAAATCACGCAGCCGGTTTCGAAACGTACGGATTATATGTTTATAATGTTGCAGACAGTTACGTTGACGCAACTACAAAAGATTTATATAACAAAATGGACGGCAGCTCGAAGGGAATAAACGAAACGAATTTTAAAAAGGGTATGCAAGAATATTGCAATGAAAAAAATCTGAAATGCGATTTTACGCAGCTTGTTACTTCGGGCATGTTGAACTATTCTGGCGTTATAAACAGCATTAACGAGAATAAACCGGTTGTACTTTTACTGAGTACTTATAATATCTGCGATATAAACGGTTATGATGGCAGCAAATATGACAGGTTGGATTATAGATTGTATGGCGGCAATCATATGATGGCGGGCTTCGGCTATTGCGAAATCAATTATACATTTTCCGACGGTTCAAATCAGACAAACCGCTTTATATATGTCGCTACAGGGTTTGCAGGAAAGTCGGAAGCGTATTTCAATATAAATTACAACACTAACATAAATTCGGCTTATAAAGTTTACATATATTGAGGATTATATGAATTTAAAAAAGCATTTGCAAACACAGGCGGAAAAGGACGCTGAAAATTTACTTAACGAAGAGGACGAGCTGTTTATACAACAGCTTGTTCAAAGTGGTGCGCCCGCGGCGACGCGCACTTTGTCGAAAGCAAAAAAGTTTTGGATAAGCTTTGCAAGTATAATTGCAACGGCTGTCGTTGCGTCTATAATAGTTGTCCCTGTAGTGTTTGCAAACAGGACTCCCAATGGGATTTTTTATCAGGAATCAAACATCAGGGAGCAACAATCTACTGTAGAAGAAATGCAAGTTGATTTAAGATACTTTTCAATAAACGAAAGTTCGCAATCGCCTTATCGTGTTCTGTTAAAATATGATTTATTGAGCAAAGACAAGTTGTATTACACGTTGGAGAGTTCTACGGCGCTGTCAAAGTTTACTTTCAATATAGTTATAAATGAAAACTATCATTATAAATATTCGTTTGGAGAGCAAATAAATATTAAGCAATTTGCTGATTATAGTTTAAGTTATGAAGTTTTAAATATTACGGGAATGGGCTCAAAGTTATACAAAGGATTGATAAAAAATCAAACAGAATATATTTATCTTGAATATCGTCAATTAATTGATATCGGCGAGCAAGCGTTTTTTGACGACATACAAAATATAATCAAGGTTAAAAATTAAATTTATTAAAAGAGGAGTTTCGCTTATGCGGAACTCCTTTTTATTTGTTTAAACTAATTGGAGCTATACTAAAAAGTAGACAGAAAAAAGAGAAGAGCTGAAACTGCAAGGCAAGATTAGAAAGATTATGTTTTGGGCAACACCGGCAATTATGTTATTGCAGACGGTGTTGCTTATTTTCTTATCTGTCAGGTGAAAAGTATAAAAAATTATGAGCGAGGGAAAAACAATAATATGGAAAATAAGATAAGGGAACATGAAGAAATTCTGAATTTGGTTCGGGAAAATATAAAAGAAGATATTGCCGAGAAAAACACGTATACTTACAAGGTAAAGGGGAGAAAGGTTAAAGTGGTTTTTTCGGATAACCCGAGCGCGCCCACGATAGAGAATGCGCTGGTAAAAATTGTTTCAAGGAGGATAAGTTAAAATGATTGCGCTTAACGGCGCGTTGTACTATAATATAATCGTGTTAGAGTGCAACGTCCGCAATCGGCGTACATATGGCAAGAATAAGTAAATATCAAACTATCAATACGGCCTTTGCTTCCGCAGTAACGTGGAATGCGGGGCTGTATATTCGTCTTTCGAGGGAAGACGGGGACAAGCTGGAAAGCGAGAGCGTAGGTACACAGAGGGCTATTTTAGAGCGATTTATCGACGAGCATCCCGCAATCAGTCTATATGATTATTATATTGACGACGGATGGAGCGGAACGGATTTCGACCGCCCAGCATTCCAGCGGATGATGGCGGACATAACGACGAAGAAAATCAATTGTGTTATAGTAAAAGATTTGTCGCGTTTCGGAAGGAACTACGTCGAAGCGGGAAAATATCTCGAAACGGTTTTTCCGCTTTTTAAAATCCGGTTTATTTCCGTAAACGATATGATTGACGGAGAGGAAAATCCTTCGTCGATAAACAATATAATCGTACCTTTCAAGAACATAATTAATGACGAGTACTGCCGCGATATTTCGATGAAAGTCCGTTCGGCGCTCGATATAAGGAGAAAGCAAGGAAAATTTATCGGTTCGTTTGCGGGATACGGATACAAAAAGGATCCAAACGATCACAATAAACTTATTATAGATCACCCCGCCGCGGAAATCGTACGTATGATTTATGGTATGTTTATAAGCGGTAACAGCATAATAGGCATAACGCGCGAACTTAACAGACGAAAGATCCCTAACCCTTCGGCACATAAAAAGTTGCGCGTAGGAAACGGGTTATGGGTTGATTCGACTATCCGAAGAATTCTTACAAACGAGCTGTATATAGGCAATCTCGTTCAGAAGAAAAACGAGGTAATAAGTTACAAAATCCACGTGGCAAAAGCGGTTGAGAGAAATAACAGAATTATGGTCGAGAACACGCACGAACCGATTATTACAAAAGATGATTTTTACAAGGTACAATCTCTTTTGAAGCGTGATACGCGGATAACAAAAAGCGAAGGAAAACTTTCCGTATTTGCAGGATTTATCAAGTGTGCTGACTGCGGACGCGCAATGCAAAAGCGAACGGTAAAACAAAGCGATAAAGTATACGAATACTACTTATGTTCAACTTATAAAAAACATCGTCTTTGTACTAAGCACGCGATTCGTGCCGAAGTCCTCGAAGAAGCGGTGTTGACTTTTCTTAACAAGTATATAAAATTTGCGGTGGACTTTGAAAAATTTTCCGAAAAGGTAAACAGTGTGCGGATAAACAGCGAAAGAAATAAACGGCTTAATTCACTGATAACAGCGAAGATTCAGGAGACGGACAAGGCAAATAAAATATTACTTGAAATTTACCCCGACTTCAAAAGCGGACTTATCGGTAAAGAACAGTATCTGGCATTAAAGGGAAAATATGAAAATTTAATTTTAGAAAACGAAAAGGAAATCAGTCGTTTAAGGGAAGAAATCAGGTCGGTTGAAGTAAAAGATTATACAAAGGAATTTGTTTTAACTTTTAAAAAATACGAAGGGATACAAAAACTTACGCGGGATATTGTTATTGAATTGATAGATAATATTATGGTTCACGCAAACGGCGATATCGAAGTGCGTTTAAAGTGTCGCGACGTTTTAAATTTCGCAACGGAGCTGTTTGAAAAAGCTATAAGCGAAATAAAAGATAAAAACCAAAGTGCGTAAAAATAAAAGAGCCTCGGTACTATAAGTATCATAAGGAGTTATAAACTTTAATACAGAAACAGTTTTTTCACCTATATGCAGGTTCCAACTATTGGCGACGAAGCGTTTTTCGAAAGTATTCAGCAAATAATTCAGGTCAAAAAATAATTTTTAGCTGTTGCCCCGTTGTGTATACAACGGGGTAAATTATTTATGCGGTTTTGATATTATAAGTATTGTAAAAAATCATTTTACTTTATAATTCAACGGTGTTATAATGGGTAAAAAGGCAAGGGGTGCACTTATGAATATCTGGCATGATATTGACGAAAAAAGAATTTCGGAAAACGATTTCGAGGCGCTTATCGAAATCCCGAAAGGCAGTAAGGCGAAATACGAACTCGATAAAGAAACGGGGCTTTTAAAGCTTGACAGAGTGTTATACACCTCAACCGTATATCCCGCAAATTACGGGTTTATTCCGCGTACGCTCGCCGACGACGGCGACCCGCTGGACGTACTAGTTCTGTGCAACGAAATTATATATCCTATGACGCTTGTAAGGTGTATGCCGATAGGCGTTATTAAAATGGTAGACAGCGGCGAGCTTGACGAAAAAATTATAGCCGTACCGTTGACCGACCCCAACTATAAACATTATTACGACATAAAGGAATTGCCGCAGCATATCTTCGACGAAATGATGCACTTTTTCGAAGTATATAAAATGCTCGAGCATAAGACGACTACCGTAAAGGAAATCTGCCATAAATACGAGGCGGTGGAAATAATCCGCAAATGCCTTAAAAATTATCAGGATAAATATAAGAAAAAGTAAAAAACAAAGTCAAGCCGTTCTTAAAATGAACGGCTTGACTTTGTTTTTGTAATATGATAATATTTAATCGGTGAAGCAATTCACCCGCAACAAGGATACCCTTTCAGGCGGTTAACCCCTGCGGGGGAATGTGATGAGCATTCTTACGAAGGGGGTGGTAAAATGGAATTTACATTCCTGCAATTTCTTTGCTATTTAGTAGAGAAAGGTGCAATCTGCTCTTTCAGAGTTACAAAGGATAAAATTTACTTAACCATAAAAAAATAGCCGCCACGTTTGACCCCGTTAGGCGACTATTTTTGTCAAATGCGGGCTAACCGTTTTTAAGGCTTACCCCTTGTTGTGTTTTTATTTTATCACGATTTATCTTTATTGTCAACGATTTAAAATAAATTTTCTTTGCGGGGCGCTTTAAAAAAGCGCCCCGCTGTTTTTTTAAGATTTCAATTCAGATATTATGCGTTTTATGAGCGCGCGTGAAGCGTTCGTGTGCGGGTGGTGCGGGTCGGTTACCATACAGATATGCCGTTTCGGCAATTCCTTGTCAAGGCGTATCCTGAAAACCTCGCCGCGCCCTATGGCGTCGCTCGCCATACCCTGCGGCACGAACCCAAGCCCGAAATTATGGCTAATCATCGGCACAAGCAAATCCGCGCCGTCCGCCTCGATATCTGGGGTTATCGACAAATCGTTTTCGGCAAAAAAATTGTCCAGAAACTGCCTAAGCTGCATACTGTGCCTCAGGCACACGAACGGGTAATTTTTTATTTCCGACAGCTTCAAAGCCTTGTCTTTCAATTCTCTGAAGTTTTCGCCCGCAATAAGTATGTCGTTAAAGCTTGTTATGACGTTTGTATTAAGTTCTTTTGACGGGTTGCACGGCGTTGAAACAAAAGCGATATCAACAATCCCGTTTTTCAGTTTTTCTATCGTGCCGTTGTTCGAGCCGGAATTTATTTTAAATTTAATCCCCGGGTGCGCGCAGTGGAATTCGTTTAAAAATTCAAACAGAAAGCCGTGCAGCGCGGTCACCGTCGCGC
>CANPBT010000030.1 GCA_947572415.1 uncultured Clostridia bacterium
GGTAAACTTTGCCGCGTTCATAGGTGCCGATTACGGGCTTTGAGCAACGCTCTGTAATCCTTACAATTTTTGCTTCGTCCTTAGTGCCCTTTACAGGTACTGCAAGCACTTTGTCGCCGTTAAAAGCTCCGCAAAGGGAGGAGCGGGGTACAAAAAAATCGTTCGGATATTTTGTTTTGTCATCGGGTAGGATAAAGGCGAACCCGCGTTCGTTGGCTTGTACGATTCCCGTAAAGCCGTTAATAATTTTTTTAGTATTTTTTTCAGATTTCATAATTTATAAAGATATTATTTAAGGCGGCTTAAAAAAGCCGCCTTAACTTTCGTTTTTAATCAGGGAACAAGTAAGTTTACAATGTATATCGCAATTGCAAGAAAAGCGAGTACGCCAAGACAAATCCATGTCCATTTTTTAAGCTTACTTTCGATAGACTGTCCTCTGTTTTTACCGAAGAACGTTTCGCTCGAAGCGGTAATGCCCTGAATACCGTCGGAGTTGCTCTTCTGGAAAAGTACCAAAAGAACTGCAAGCAACGCTGTAACGAACAGAACTACCAGGCAGGCGATGGATAAAACCATATATAAAGTATAGATTGCTTCCGACATACCGGCAGCGCCGGCAGGCACCAACAAATTTGCGCCCATACAAATTAACCTCTCAATTTAACTTACCTAAAAAGTATAACACAACGAAAAAATATTTACAATCGATTTTATCCTGTTTTTTGTATTTTTAATCGTTTTTCACCGAATTTATTTATAATGAATATTCCCGAGCACACCAACGCAAGCGCGAGGAGGGTGAAATATGATAAAAGCTGTTCGCTTTCGCCTAAAATTAATGCTGAAAATACCGCGCCGAAAATGGGATTAGTGCTTTTAAATACCGCCACTTTGGATACGGGGTTGTATTTCAGTAAAAAACCCTGAAGTGTGAAAGCGCACGCCGATAAAAAACCGAGGTATAAAAGCATAAAATAGCTGCCGACGTTTACGGGGCGATAACTTCCTCCGAAGCAAAGCCCTATGATAACCAGCACCGCGCCGCCCAACAAAAACTGATAACCGCATAAAACGGTTGTATCTTCGTATCTTGAAAATATTTTTACAAAGCCTGCGGCAAACGCTGCGGAGAGCCCCGAAAATATAACAAAACCCTCGCCTAAAAGTGTAAACGAAAAGGAAAAGTCGCCGCCGAGGTTTATAAGCACCACGCCGCCGAAGCCAAAAATGCAACCGAGAAGCTTTATAAGATTAAATTTTTCCGTTCTGAAAAAGAAGCAAGCGGCGATAATCGTAAAAAATACGCCCAACCCGTTTAATACGGAAGCCTTAACGCCAGCTGTATGGGCTAACCCTATATAGAAAAAGGTGTACTGCGCCGCAGTCTGAAATATCGCAAGCACGCCTATGCGCCAGATATTTTTCGGCTTCGGCAGTAAAAATTTTCTCTTTGTTATGCATCCGAAAAGTATTACAAGTAAGCCCGCCAGTGAAAATCTTGTGCCTGCAAACAGCATTAAAGAGGGTATGCTTTCTGTATTTACGTCAAACAGTTTATAACCGAGCTTAACGCAAGGGAAAGCGCTTCCCCATAAAATGCAACAAAAAATTGCGCATATGCACACTATATGATTTTTCGAAAAAAATTTTTCCGGCTCTTTAATAATCACATTAATATTATATTTCAAAATTTTAAATTAAGCAATTGTTTGCGAGTGTTAAAAATAACGGCGGACTTTTGTCCGCCGTACTAATTATTGTTTTATTAAACTTTTTCCCGTCATTTCATCGGGAACGCGTTCGCCCATAATCGTTAAAAGCGTGGGGGCAAGGTCGGCAAGTATGCCGTCTTTGCGCAGCTCGGCGCTTTTAAGCTTATCTGATACAAGCACTACGGGCACGGGATTAGTGGTGTGCGCCGTGAAGGGTGAGCCGTCCTCAGACAAAAGCTTGTCTGCATTGCCGTGGTCTGCGGTAAGCAGTGCCGCACCGCCCATATCGAGTATTTTGTCAAGAACTTTTTTAACGCATTCGTCGACGGTGTGCACGGCTTTTATCGCCGCGGGGATAACCCCCGTATGCCCTACCATATCGCAGTTTGCAAAGTTCAAAATCACAACGTCGAATTCGCCGCTGTCAAGCTCTTCGAGTACCTTGTCGGTTACAAGATACGCGCTCATTTCTGGCTGTAAATCGTATGTTGCAACTTTGGGCGAGGGGATAAGGTCGCGCACTTCGTTTTCGTTGGGTTTTTCAATGCCGCCGTTAAAGAAGAATGTGACGTGCGCGTATTTTTCGGTTTCAGCAATTCTGAGCTGCTTTTTGCCGAGCTTTGCAAGATACTCGCCCAGAGTGTTTGTCATCGAAGTTTTGGGGAAAGCAACTTCCACGCTTTCAAACGTGGCGTCGTACACCGTAAAACAAACGTAAACGGGGTCGATAAATCCCGTTTTGCGCACAAACGCGGTGCCTTTGGGGACTATGAAATCCTTCTGAGACATAGCGCGCGTAATTTGTCTTGCTCGGTCGGGGCGGAAATTGAAGCATATTATGCTGTCGCCCTTTTCAATAAGCCCAACGGGCTTTCCGTTTTCCGTAACGGTTGTCGGTTTGATGAATTCGTCGGTAATTCCGTTTTTATAGCTGTCTTCAACGGCTTTCAAAGGGTCGGCGCACTGTATGCCGGTGCCGAGCGTAAGCATATCGTAAGCCTGTTCGGTTCTGTCCCAGTTGTTATCTCTGTCCATAGCGTAATATCTGCCGCAGACAGTTGCAATTTTTCCACTACCGATTTCGGCTATTTTACTTTGCAATTCCTTTATGAAATCCGCGCCGGAGGTGGGGGATACGTCTCTGCCGTCCATAAAGCAGTGCACGAAAACTTTGTCAAGCCCGCGCATTTTCGCCATTTTTAAAAGTGCGTAAATGTGTGAGGTGTGGCTGTGAACTCCGCCGTCTGATACGAGCCCGTAAAGGTGCAGCTTTTTGCCGTTGTTTTTAGCGCTGTCCATAGCTTTGACGAGCGCGGGATTTTCAAAAAAGTCGCCGTCGTCAATCGCTTTGCTTATTTTTGTCAAATCCTGATATACTATTCTGCCCGCGCCCATATTGAGGTGCCCGACTTCGCTGTTGCCCATTTGTCCGTCAGGCAAACCGACGCTCAAGCCGCTTGCGCCGAGCGTAGCGGAGGGGTATTCTTTCATAAGCGCGTTTACGTTTTTGCTACCGTCAATCGAAATAGCGTTGCCCTCGCCTGCGGGCGCAAGGCCGTAGCCGTCCATTATTATTATAGCGTAAGGAATTTTCTTTTCCATAAAAGCTCCTTTATTTATCGAAATTTACAATAGTTGCAAAATCGGTTTTAAGCGAAGCGCCGCCTATAAGTCCGCCGTCGATGTCGGGCTGTGCCATAAGCCCCTTGCAATTGCCTGCGTTCATGCTGCCGCCGTACTGTATAATAATTTTTTCCGCGCATTTAGGGCAGAAAAGTTCACCGATTTTCTTGCGGATATATGCAATAGTTTCCTGCGCCTGTTCGTCGGTTGCGGTTTTGCCCGTGCCGATAGCCCATACGGGTTCGTATGCTATAACGATTTTGGTTATATCCTCGATGCCGTTTAAGCCGACTTTAAGCTGTCTGTCAAGCACTGCTTCGGTTTTGCCGTTTTCGCGCTCTTCCAGAAGCTCGCCTACACAGACAATGGGGGTAAGCCCCGCTTCCAGCGCGGCAAGCGTGCGCTTGTTTACAGTTTCGTCGGTTTCACCGAAATATTGTCTTCTTTCGCTGTGACCTATAATTACGTATTTTACTCCGTAATCTTTAAGCATATCCGCGGAAATTTCGCCCGTGAACGCGCCCGATTTAGCCCAGTGCATGTTTTCCGCGCCTATTTCGATATTGCTGCCCTCGGCGGCTTTTTTCATAGCGGGGATAAGGATAGCGGGTACGCATAAAGCGACGTCGCAATTTGCGTCTTTAACAAGCGGTTTAAGTTCTTCGATAAGTTTTGTACCGGAAGCAACCGTCATATTCATTTTCCAGTTGCCGGCAATAAAAGGTTTTCTCATAATTATACTCCTTTTTTCAATAAATCTTCCCCCTTGTGCAGGGGGAAGTATCTTGCGTTTATTATTTTTTGTCGTTCAGGCAAGCGATGCCGGGGAGGACTTTGCCTTCGAAAAGTTCGAGGGAAGCGCCGCCGCCGGTGGAAATATGGGTTACCTTATCGGCAAAGCCGAGCTGCTGGATTGCCGCCGCACTGTCGCCGCCGCCGATAATGGTGGTGCACTTGCCATTCACGTCCGCAAGCGCCTGCGCAACCGCGATAGTGCCCTTCGCAAGGGTGGGGTTCTCGAATACGCCCATGGGGCCGTTCCAGATAACCGATTTAGCGGAAGCGACTTTTTCGGCGTAAAGCTTTCTCGTTTTTTCGCCTATGTCCATACCCATTTTGTCTGCGGGGATTTCGTTGGAAGCAACCGTTTCAACCGCTATTTCACCGTCGATAGGCTCGGGGAAGTGAGTGGTGACCACGGTGTCTACGGGAAGGAGCAATTCCTTGCCCGACTTTGCCGCTTTTTCCATCATTTGCTTGCAGTAGTCGATTTTTTCTTCGTCGAGAAGAGAAGTGCCTACTTCATAGCCCTTTGCTTTAAGGAAAGTGTAAGCCATGCCGCCGCCGATAATGAGCGTATCGCATTTTTCAAGAAGGTTGCTTATTACGTTGAGCTTATCCGCAACCTTTGCGCCGCCGAGTATAGCAACGAAGGGGCGCTGAGGGTTTTCGAGCGTGTCTGCCATAACCGAAAGCTCTTTCTCGATAAGGAAGCCGCAAACTGCCGTCTTAACAATGCCGTATTCGACGATGGCGGCGGTGGAAGCATGCGAGCGGTGTGCCGTGCCGAAAGCGTCGTTTACGTAAATTTCCGCATTGTAGGCAAGCTCTTTGCAAAAATTTTCGTCTTTCTTTTCCTCTTCCCAGTGGAAACGAAGATTTTCCAAAAGCACAGCTTCGCCGTTTTTAAGCGCATCGCGCTTTGCTTTTGCGTCCGCGCCGATTACGTCTTTTGCGAATACGACTTTGCCGCCCAACAGCTCGTTAAGTCTCTTTGCAACGGGCGCAAGGGTAAGCTTTTTGGGTTCGTCTTTTTTCGCCTTTTCAATAATGGCTTCCGCCGTGGTTTCGCCGGCGTCAACCTTTTTCTTGTCTTTTTTATTGAGTTTGACTTCGGAAGAGAAAACGGAGTGGGGTTTGCCCATATGCGAACAGAGCGTAACGCGCGCGCCCTTTTCCAAAAGGAATTTAATAGTGGGCAACGCACCCATTATTCTGTTTTCGTCGGTTATTACGCCGTCTTTCATGGGTACGTTAAAATCGCAACGTACAAGTACGTTTTTGCCTGCAAGGTCTTTAAGATCCTTAACGGACATTTTATTCATAAAAAAGCTCCTTAATAATTAAATATTTTTTTACTTATTTATTATAAGTCAATTGTTAATAAATGTCAATAGGAATAACAATTTTCACTTGAATTTTATTTTTATATTACAAAAAAAACAAAATAATTTGTAAAAATTTAGTTATCGTTTTTCGGAGAATAATTATGTTTAACAAAAAATTCAAAAACGTTTTGATTTCGGGTTTACTTTGCATGGCGGTTGCCACCACGTGCGTTGCGGCGGGTTGTGCCGACGATACTGCGGGCGGCGAAGGAAAAGTCGTTTCGTATGTTGCCGCTCCTTCAATTACTTATAATTCCACGGCGGAAGTCGTCGCCGCGGTTGCCGATACAGTCGTCGAAATAAGCACCGAAACTGTAAAAACGCAGTGGGGTCAGCAATATATTGTTTCGGGCGCAGGCAGCGGCGTAATAGTAGGATGCTCGGAAAGCGATTATTATATAGTGACCAACAATCACGTAATAGAGGGCGCAAACGATATTTCCGTAACCACGCGTTCGGGCGTGAAATACGACGCGCGGCTCGTGGCGACGGATGATTCGGCGGATATAGCCGTCGTTACCGTAACTTCCGAAACGGAGCTGCCGCTGGCTGTTTGGGGCGACAGCGACACGCTTATGATAGGCGAGGACCTTATCGCGATAGGAAACCCTCTCGGCAGCCTCGGCGGAACGGTGACGAAGGGCATCCTTTCGGCGACGGGCAGAAGCATTGCCGTTGGCGACTATTATATGACTTTATTGCAGACGGATACCGCAATAAACCCCGGTAACTCGGGCGGCGGGCTTTTCAACTTGCGCGGCGAGCTGATAGGTGTCGTAAATGCGAAAACTTCCGACGAAGAGATTGAGGGTATCTGCTTTGCGATTCCCGCAAACTATGCGCGCGGCGTTTGCGGCGACCTTTTAGAATACGGCTATATCAAAGGCAGGGCAACTTTGAACCTTAAACTTGCCGAGGGCAGTATATCTACGGGAATAAACACTCAGTCGCAGGGTATTGCATACCTCGCTTCGGCGGAAGGCTGGTCGGAAGATACGTTCAGGCAATACGACAGAATTTATAAAATAAACGGAAAGGAAATTTCGTGTATACTCGATTATAATACGGTAATGGCGGGTATAAAACCCGGTGACAAGGTAGACGTGGAGGTATTCCGCGGAAACGTTACGCAGGGCTGGTTGAACAACAGTATATCTTTTGCAACAGAAGTCACGACGTTTTCGGTGACCGCACTTCAATATGGTGAATAATATAATAGCCGCGCGATACAATCGCGCGGCTATTGCTTGCAAAAGCCTTGTATTATTTTTAAATACGTGTTATAATGAACGATATGAAAGTGTGTGTTGCCGGACTTGGGCTTATAGGCGGCTCTATTTGTATGGCGTTAAAGCGCGCCGGATATAAGGTGGACGGTTGGAACCGTTCGTCGTCGGCGCTCGATTATGCCGTCGAAAACGGAATAATAGACGGAGCGGCTTGCCCGTTCGTCGCTTACGACGTAGTGTTCGTCGCCCTGCCGCCCGAGGCGATAATAAATTTTATCGACTGTAACAAATTCAAGGACGGCGGTATCGTAACGGACATATGCGGCGTGAAAAAATTTATCGAGGATAAAGTTTACTCGTCAAAACGCAATTTCCGTTATGTGGGCTGTCATCCTATGGCGGGCAAAGAGGTGTCGGGCATACGCAATGCTTGCGCCGAACTTTTCGACAGGGCAAGTATGGTCATAACTTCGGACGGGCGCACCGACCAAGTCGCGCTCGAAACCGTGCGTAAGCTAACCCGTGACATGGGCTTTAAATATATCGTTGAGTGCTCCGCAAAAATTCACGATGCAAAGATAGCCTATACTTCGCAGCTGGCGCACGTGGTGTCGAACGCGTACGTGAGGGACGAACGCCTCGAAAGCTGCATAGGATTTACGGGCGGAAGCTTTCAGGATATGACTAGGATTGCCGGCGTGGACGAATACGTGTGGGCTTCTCTGTATCTCAAAAATGCCGCTGAAATTTCGGATTGCTTGCAAAATCTTATAAATTCTCTTTCTGTTATTAAAGCAGAAATCGACGGCGGCGACGTTGAAAAATTGCGCAAATTGCTCCTTGAAGGAAAAGAAAGGTTTGAAAGCAATAAAAAAATGATGCCGTCCGATAATATTATCGTAACAAAATTGAAGTAATTTTATAAATAATATGTTATAATGGATTTATATAAAATAGAAATAAAATCGTACGGCAACGGCTGGACGGATAAAAGGACGTCAATCGGCGAATATACCGACGACGGCGCGCCGCGGTTCAGATATGAAATCGACGGCGATAGTTGTGTGCTTTCGGTTAAGGACGGCGCGGTTACACAGACGAGAAAGGGTGAAAACGAGTTTGCGTTTGTATTTGCGCGAGGCAAAACGACGAAGTGCGTATTCGGAAGCGGCGGAATGAGCGGAGAATTCGATATTTATACCGACACGCTTAAAATTTACCGCAGTGACGGCGTGTTCAGGCTCACTCTCGGATACCGTTGCGGCGATAACGACGAAAAAATAAAACTGATATTTACGGCGGTAAAAAACATAACGCAGGAGATAAAATGAAAATAGAGTATCTTGGACATTCATGTTTCAAACTTATCGAGAGTACTGGCACGTCGGTTGTATGCGATCCGTACGATTCGTCGGTAGGTTACGATATGCCCGAAGTAGAGGCGGACGCCGTCACTGTTTCGCACAGACACTACGACCATGATAATTTAAGCGCCGTCAAAGGTTCGCCGAGAATTATTGAGGGCGAATGCAGCGTTGATTTGCACGGCGTGGAAATCAACGCGATAAAGAGCTTTCACGACGGGCAGCGCGGTAAAAAGCGCGGTGAAAATACGATATTCAAATTCCGTATGGACGGGATAGATATCTGTCATCTCGGGGATTTGGGCGAAGCGTGTTCGGCCGAACTTATCGACGTGCTTCTTCCAGTAAACGTCTTGCTTATCCCCGTCGGCGGCACTTACACTATCGACGCGGAAATGGCAAAAGAATACGTTGACAGAATTATGCCCGACGTGGTTATACCTATGCACTACCGCGAAAAGGGCTGTAAGCTCGATATAGACAAAGTCGAAGATTTTACCGATTTGTTCGACGAGGAATACGTCGAGGAAATCGAGGACGGCGAACTTGAGCTTATGCGCAGCGATTTGAGCGGAGAAACCAAAATAGTGGTTTTGAGGAGGCTTTGACGCGTTGGATACTAACATTGACGAATTGAAAAAGCGGCTCAACGCTAAAACCATACACGATTTGCGTCAGATAGGCAGGGCAGTCGGCGTAGTTCGCCCCGCGGACGGCAAAAAGGACAGACTAGTCGACTGTATTTTACTTATTGCTTCCGGAAAAGCGGATCCGGCCGCGCCCGCGGTAAGAGGCGCTCATCCCAAATCGCAGGAATACGACAGACAGATTGTGGCGGACATTTTACGTTGCCGTGAAACGAGCCTGTCCGGTAACGTTCAGGATATGCAGGCGGTGACGGAAATTTCGGTCGGGAGCGGCACGGAAAGCGACGCTCTTGATTTCATTGCGAACGGAATACTTGAAAAATGCGACGGCAGGTGGTTTATGCGCCCGAACGGCCGCCGCGAAAAATTTTTTACGCGAGTGATCGTAAACGAATTTTTTATAAATAACTACGGGCTTCGTGCGGGCGATATGATTTGCGGGCAATGTAAACGCACCTCTGTGGACGAAGCCGCGGGGCTTGCCGTATTACATTCCGTAAACGGGCTTTCTCCCGACGCGAGCCGCAAGCGGAGAAGATACGAGGAGCTTACGCCTCTTTATCCCGACAAGCGCATTTATACCGAAACCGAAGGGGATTTGATTTGCAGAATTGCCGACTTGCTTTCGCCTTTGGCGGCGGGGCAGCGCGCGCTTGTTTCGGGGCGGCGGGGCAGCGGCAAAACTACGGTACTGAAAAAGCTTGCCGCGGGTATCAGAAAAAATAATCCCGATTTCAAGCTCATACTGCTTCTTATCGACTGCGCCCCCGAACAGGAGTCGGATTTTCGCCGCTCTTTCCCCGATTGCGACGTCTTTACTTCTACGTACGACGCGGGCGCGCAATTTCACGTTTCTACGGTTACGTTCGTTCTCGAATACGCTAAACGGCTTTTGGAAGCCGGGCGCGACGTCGTGCTCGTTTTTGATAACCTTACCTCTCTCGCACGCGCTTATGCGCTTTGTTCGAAGCAGTTTTCGGTAATTGCACCGGCGGCCATCGACGAGGTGAAAAAATTTTTTGCCGCGGCGCGCAATGCGGAGGAGGGCGGTTCACTTACGATATTGACCGCGATGAACACCGATACGGAAAACCGACTCGAAGAATCGCTTGTTTCAGAGCTTAAAAGAATGTGTAATATGCGATTCGCTTTGGCGGACGAAATTGCGGATATTCGCATATTCCCTTCCGTGGACGTAAAAAATACGTATACGGTGTGGGATGAAAATCTGTTGTCTGAAGAAGAAAGGCATACTGCTGCGCAAATACGCGAAATGCCGATTGACGAGGCGGCGGGGGTTGTTTTGCGTACGAAAAACAATGCTGAGCTTTGCGATACGCTGAAAAGGTAATTTATGGCAGAGAAAAATTTATTTACCGATAAAGTAAAAATAAAAATAAAATCAGGCGACGGCGGCGACGGAATGAATTCGTTTAAGTCGTTTAAAGGCAAGCCCGCATGCGGACCGGACGGCGGTGACGGCGGAAACGGAGGCAACGTATATATCGTTGCCGACGGCAGCATGAACGACTTGCTTTCTTTTCGTTATACGAGCAAATATTTCGCGGGCGACGGAGAGCGCGGCGGTACGAATAAATGCTTCGGGAGAAGCGGTAGCGACGTTATCATAAAAGTACCTTTGGGTACCGTCGTTAAGGATTACGAAACGGGTACCGTTATTTGCGATATGTTTGCCGACGGCGAAAAAAAATTGATTGCCGAGGGCGGCAGGGGAGGCAAAGGCAACGTGCGGTTTACTACTGCACGCAGGCACGCGCCAAACTTTGCACAAAAAGGCGAAAAGACAGAGGTTCATTTTTTGGTGCTCGAACTCAAAGTCATAGCCGACGTCGGAATAATAGGCTTCCCCAACGTAGGTAAATCTACTTTGCTTTCTAAAATTTCGGCGGCCCGCCCGAAAATCGCTAATTATCATTTCACTACTCTCTCGCCTAATCTCGGCGTCGTAAAATATTACGACGAGTCCTTTGTTGCTGCCGATATTCCCGGGCTTATCGAGGGTGCGGCGGACGGAGCGGGGCTTGGGCATGATTTTTTAAGGCATATAGAGAGAACGCGCATGCTTTTGCACGTGGTCGATATTTCGGGGTGCGAGGGCAGAGACCCCGTTGAGGATTTCAAAAAAATCAACGCCGAGCTTTCCTCATACAGCAGAGTGCTTTCCGGGCTTACTCAGGTAATTGCACTCAATAAATGCGACGTGTACGGCGCGGAAGAAAATATTAAAGAGTTCAAAAAGAAATTTTCGCGAAAATACAAAATTTTTCCCATAACCGCCGTAAGCGGCGAAGGGACGGACAAACTTATCGGGTGCGTGTTTGAAATTTTGAAAACTTTGCCGCCCGTAAGGCGCGTTGAAAGCGACGAACACTTTACGTATACGAAGAGCGGCGATTTAGGCTTCGAAATATACGTCGACGGCGACGTGTACGTTGTGGTGGGCGCGCTCGTGGATATGCTTTGCCGTAACGTCAGCCTTGACGACCCCGACTCGATGGCATATTTCCAGAAAATTTTACGGGAAAAAGGCGTTATTTCAAAACTTCGTCAGATGGGCATAAAGGACGGCGACACCGTTTCTATCGGCGAAGTCGAATTTGATTTTGTAAATTAGGGAGAATAATTTAATGTTGACTTCTAAACAACGCAGCAAATTAAAAAGCCTTGCCGCAAATATTACCCCGATAGGGCAGGTCGGCAAGGACGGGATAGGCGAAAATATGCTCAAAAGCTTTTCGGATTGCCTTGAAAAGCGCGAGCTTATTAAAATAAATATACTCGAAAATGCGGACGGCGACCCGCAGGAGCTCGGGCGCGAGCTTGCGGCAAGGCTTAACGCCGAATGCGTTATTGTTATAGGCAGAAAAGCCGTTTTATACCGCAAGTCGGACAGAAAAGACATTGAACATATTATCTTGTAAAATTTATTAAAATCAGTTTATTACCAGAGCTATGGCGGAAAGTATAAGCATAATGCCGCCGCTTACGATGTAATAAACGGGAAAAAACGTAAAATAGCTTAGAAACAGAAGCGCTAAACCCGACCAGAACAGAGGCGCGCATATTCTGCGCGAAAAGTGCGCTTTTACGCGTTTGAAAAATCCTGTTTTCCGCGCCCCTTCGTAAACGTATTTTTCGGGCAGAAGCTCACGCTTTTTAAGCAGCTCGTAAACGTAGTCGATATTTTTTATATCTATCAAAAACGTGTCGGCGAGCATTGCGGCTTCGGGGGAAATTTTATTGCATAAAACGGTTTTCTTGCCGTCTTGCTTGTTTTTAATTACTTTTGCGATATCGTCTTCGGTAATAGGTTGCATTTTGAAAGCGAAATAATAAACGTCGTCGTTTACGTAAACCTTTCCGTTGTCAGCTTCTGCGGGAGAATCCTCGCCGGACAGACATTTTTCAAACAAATTGCAGATATAGCCGTCTGAGGAAAGCGACAGGTGAAGCGACAGCAGCTTTTTTTGTTTTTCGTCGCGCGAGATAAGCAGTTTTTTATTTTGTTTACGGCTTATGTAAATAAAGCTCAGGCTACCGAACAATAAGCCTGCGGCAATGGCAAACGCCAGCGCGGCGTAAACGCTTCCCGTATAAAAACGTATAGAAGTAAAAAAGAGCAAAAAAGCGCACAGAGCTGTAAATAACGTGTCTAAAATAAGCGGTAAATTAATTCTTCTCATATCCTGATTATTGACTTAAAAGCTTTCGGTTAAACTATGAACGTTGCAGTTTTCGGCGGGTCGTTCAATCCCGTGCATAAAGAACATATAAATATCGCGGTTGCGGCAATAAACAGTCTGTCGTTGGATAAACTTATAATAATGCCTTCTTGTTCGACCCCGCAAAAGACCGGAAGGCTTTCGGCAAGCGGAAGCGACAGGCTCGAAATGTGCCGCGAGGCGTTTTCGGGTATAGCCTGCGCGGAAGTATCCGATTATGAGGTAAAGCGCGGCGGAGTAAGCTATTCTTACCTTACCTGTCGCGAATTCGAAAAAAAGTATCCCGACGACACAAGATATTTTATCGTAGGCGCGGATATGCTTGCAAATTTCGATAAGTGGAAGTATCCCGAAGAAATTTTGAAATACGTAAGCCTTGCCGCCTGCGCGCGTGAAAACTCCGAAAGTTTTAATGCGGCTCGGGAAAAGTTCAACTTGCATTTTTCAAAGCCCGTCGCGGAAGTGGGATACGTCGGTAAAAAAGTCAGCTCGACGCGTATCCGTACACTTGCCGCGCTCGGCGAGGACGTGAGCGCGTTTACGGGCGAAAAAATTGCGCAATATATTATCGACAGAGGGCTGTATTTCATGCCCGAAGTCGCGGGGGTGAAAAAGCTCCTTAAGCCGGAGCGGTGGGCGCATACGGTGCGTGTTGCCGTAATGGCAGCAGAACACTGCGTAGAGGCGGGCGTTTCCGAAAAAACCGCGATAGCGGCGGCCGCGCTTCACGATTGCGCCAAAAATTTGTCTGCGGACGATGAACTTTTAAAAGGTTTTACGCCTCCCGACGGCGTGCCGGAAAGCGTTATGCATCAGTATTCTGGCGCATACGTCGCAGAAAAATATTTCGGCGTTACCGACAAGGATATTCTTAACGCGGTGGGATACCACACGAGCGGTCGCGAAAATATGTCCGCTCTCGAAAAGTTGATTTACCTTTCCGATATGCTTGAAGAGGGCAGAGCTTACGACGGTGTGGAATATTTACGGAAAGAGTTTTCGCGAGGACTTGATTACGGCATGTACGCCGCACTCGACCGGCAGGTAAAGTATCTTGAAACGACGGGAAGGGGAATATATTCTCTTACAAACTATGCACTAAATTATTTTAAGGAACATAAAAATGACAAGTAAAGAAAAAACTCAGTTGATTTGTAAATTATTGTCGTCGGGCAAAGCCATCGGCATAGTATATATAGCGGTGGAAAACAAGACAAGCCTTTGCGATTATTTCGTTATAGCCGGCGGCAGGTCGAAAATTCAGGTTAAATCGCTTGCGGAGAATTTAGAGGAAAAGCTGAAAAAAGAATATGAAATTATCCCCCGCCGCACGGAAGGTGTGCAGGGAGGAAGATGGGCCGTTCTCGACTATGCCGACGTTATCGTTCATATATTCGGCGATGAGGAACGTGATTTTTACAATCTCGAACGCCTTTGGGAGGACGGGGCTAATTTAACCAGATACGAAGATTGATTATTTTTTGAATTCAATCTCTTTCGGGTTGGAATAGGCTGTTTTTTTGGTGCGCTTTTTTTCTACTATGTAATAAACGGGCTGAGGTTTCGGGGCAGGTTTTTCTTTCTCTTTTTCCTTTTCTTTAGGTGGCTCGGGTTTCTTTTTCAAGCTCAAAAGTCCGATATAAGCAAGTTTGATTACGTGCACCAGAATAAAACAGACGATAAAAGTTAAAAACAGATATAAAACTCCTATATACATAGCTCGATTATAGTTGATTTTCGGGCTTGAAATTTGCGGAAATAAAAATAATTTTATATAAAAAGGTAAAAAAAATGGCAGATTTGGAACAGTTGGACGAAAACGAAAGATTACAGTATGCCGAATTCAGAAAAAAGCTCAATTTGCAGGCAGCTGAAGCGCAGGCGGGAAAGCTCGAATACAACCTTACCGACGTTACATTAACCGACGCTATGTTGCGTCGCGCGTGTAAAGAAGCAAACGACTTGAAGCTGGGCGCCATATGCGTGCTGCCTTGCCTTGTGAGACCGTGCGCGGTATTGCTCGGCGCTAACCCCTCAACTTCCCTCATAGCCTGCGTATCCTTTCCTCACGGCGGGGACACGCTCGACTCGAAAACCGCGATTATAAAAAATGCGGTAAGGGACGGCGTGGACGAAATAGAAGTAACCGCGCCTTTGACCTATATAAAGGACGGTAACTGGGGTTACGTCAGGCGCGAATTCAAGGTTTTGAAGCGCGCCGCTAAAAAGCGTACTTTGCGGATAAATATCGAGTGTACTCTTCTGACCCCGCAGGAAATAAACAAGGTTTGTACGATTGCCGCCGATTGCGGTATAACCTCGCTGAGGTCGGGCTCCGGCGCGTATGGAGGCGGCTTTGACGCACAGGCTGTCGCCGCAATGAAAAATGCCGTAAAGGACAGATGCACAATAAAGGCAGACGGTATAACCACGTTCGGTGAAATGCAGACCGCTATCGATATGGGAGCGGGAATAGTAGGCAGTAAAAACGCGCCGGACATTGCGCGAATTATAAAACAAGTTTCGGAATAATAAAAAAGTAAAAATTTCGGTAAACTGCGGTTGACTAATCTCAGCCGCGGTTATATAATAAATGTCGAAAAAAGTATTTCAGTCGGAGGAAGAAAAATGGATTGCAAGGATAAAGAAAAAATGCGCGTCGGCGTCGATTTTAATTATATGATGGAAAAATCGCTCGGTGAGAAAGGCATTAAGGACAGCGAGCTTGAAGCGGTTAAAGGCAAGGCTGCGGCGGCTTTCGATTACGTTAAAAAGAATCGCGGCAGGGACGACCTGTTTATGGGTTGGACGGAGCTTCCGTATAATCAGGACGAAATTGTTGCGGACATACTCGAAACGGCGGCAGCGGTCAGAAAAAAATTCAAGTACTTCGTAGTGCTCGGCATAGGCGGAAGCGCTCTCGGCCCTATTATGGCTTTCAATGCGCTCAAACACCTTCGCTATAACGAATTGCCCGACGAAAAGAGGGGAGGTCCCAAATTTTACGTTGAAGATAACGTCGACCCCGTAAGAATGCAGGCGCTTCTCGACGTAATCGAACCCGAAAAAACCTGCTTTAACGTAATTTCAAAATCGGGCGCTACGAGCGAAACTATGACGCAATATCTTATTATTGCCGATGTACTCAAAAAGAAAGGTGTAAATCTGCCCGAAAATATGATTTTCACTACCGACGCAAGCCGCGGAAATCTTATTAAAATCGATAAAAGCTTCGGCGGCGCGTTCAAAAAATACGTGTTGCCGGACGGTGTAGGCGGAAGATTTTCGGAAATGTGCCCCGTAGGGCTTTTGCCCGCAGCGGTGCTTGGTATCGATATTAAAGCCATGCTCGACGGTGCGGCGTATATGGATAAACTCTGCTCGTCGCCGGAAATATCGGAAAACCCCGCTCTCGCATGCGCCGCATTGCAGTACGTTTCAATGAACAACGGCAAAAACATTAATGTGCTTATGCCTTACTCGGATAATCTCAAATATATCGCCGACTGGTATTGTCAGCTTTGGGCGGAGTCGCTCGGTAAAGCCGTCGACTACGAGGGAAATACAGTGAACGCAGGTACGACCCCCGTAAAGAGTTTGGGCGTTACCGACCAGCACTCGCAGGTTCAGCTTTATACGGAGGGGCCTTACGATAAGGTTATCACTTTTATTTCTGTCGGTAAGTACGGTTGTGAAATGCCCATAGCTCACGGTTGCGAGGATATTCCCGACGTCGGCTTTTTAGGCGGACACACCATGCAGGAGCTTATAAAAGCGGAAAACAAAGCTACAGCATACGCGCTTATGCGTGCCGGCAGATTGAACTATACGATAAACGTGCCCGAAGTAAACGAGTTCACTCTCGGTCAGCTTATGTTCCTTCTCGAATTGCAGACGGCTTATACGGGCGCTATGCTCAATATAAATACTTATAATCAGCCCGGTGTGGAAAACGGCAAAAAAGCCACGTTTGCTTTGCTCGGCAAAAGTGGATACGAAGCGCAGAAAGCGGAAATGGATTCCGCGCCCGCTCTCGACAATAAATACGTCGTTTAATGTTACGGTTACTTATATCGCGAGAGGCGACGGTTAACGTTATAGTCGCAACGTCGGTAACTTTAATAGTTATCGGCGTAATATTTACAGTTTGTTTTATATTGCTTTTGGTTGCATGGCTGTCATACCGCACGGCATTCGGCAGTCGTTATGACAAAAATCCGTATTTGAAATATTTTACTGCTGAGGATTACGGTCTGAATACCCGACCTGTAAACTGCGGCAATGGGCTCAGAGGCTTTTTGTACGAAAAGCAGACAACAAAAAACGCGCTTATAATTTTTTGCCACGGTATGGGCCCGGGGCAAATTGCTTATACGACTGAAATTGCGTATTTTTGCAAAAACGGTTATATGGTGTTTGCGTTGGACAGTGTTGGTTGCAATATGTCGGAAGGCAAAAGTATAAAAGGTATTTATACCGGCGTCGATACCGCGGTTGCGGCAATAGATTTCGCAAAGTTGAATTTTGTTGCTGATAATATGCCAGTTTATCTTGTAGGGCACAGCTGGGGCGCTTATTCGGCGCTTTGTGCAACGTCTTTGAGAAAGGTGGATAAAGTTGTTGCGATAAGCCCGCCCGATACGCCGTCAAAGACTTTGCAAGGCGGTGCGGCTATGTTTATAGGTAAACCTTTTGCTGCAATATTGCGCCCTTTCTGGTGGTGTGTGAACTTTTTAAAGTACGGAGTAAAAGGCAATACCGGCGCTTCGCGAATGATTACTGAAAGCGGGGTGCCAGCGTTGATTGTACATGGCGATAAGGATAATGTCGTTTCTCCGGCAAACGCGGTATATTATAAAGCAAAAGGTAGTAATGTAAAAAAAGTGCTTGCGTCAGGAAAGGCGCATAATCCTTACAATACGATTGAAGCCGAAAAATCGCTTGCCGAAATTTCAGTTAAGTTGAAGAATGGTGACAAGGATTTTTCATCGTTTGATTTTACCGCGGCGGTAAAGGAGGACGAGGAAATAATGAGAGAAATACTCGAATTTCTGAAAAGTAATTAAAAATTTTATAAAAGCTTTGTTTTTGCTTGCAAACGGTTAAAGTATATGTTATAATCACAAAGCAAAAATAAATGTGGCCTTGTGGTCAAGCGGTTAAGACGGAGCCCTCTCAAGGCTCAATCCCGGGTTCGATTC
>CANPBT010000031.1 GCA_947572415.1 uncultured Clostridia bacterium
GCCCGAGCTTAATAACATCGCAACGTCCATTTCCGAGCAGACGGGGCGAGCTGCCGACATGGACGCCGTAAAGCGTACGCTTATTAAAAATTTAAAACGCGGCTATACGCTTGCCGACTATAAAAGCTACGTAAACTGGCTGGGTAAAGAGATTAAGCTTAAAACGGATAAGGGCGAGCAGCCTGCGCTCGCTGTGGACGTCGACGCGGACGGGAGCCTTATTTGCGTGGTTGCAGGCAGTCTTAAAAAAATAAGCTCGGCGGAGGTTTCGTTGAGGCTGTAATGGAAAAAATTTATTATAACGAATATAATGGTAGTATAAAGGAATATACCGACGGGGAAATAAAGAAGTTTTACCCCGAACGCAAACGCAACACCCATAAGGGCAGTTACGGCAGCGCGAATATAGTCGCCGGCAGCGATAAGTACATGGGCGCTGCGGCGCTTGCCGCCGAAGCCGCGCTGATGTCGGGCTGCGGGTATGTAAAGCTTACCGCCTCCGAAAGGGTAAGCTCGGTGCTTGCGGTAAAGCTTCCGCAGGTTATTTTTCTTGACGAACCCGATAGCAATTCGCAGGCGATAGCGGTCGGTATGGGCTGCGGCGTAAGCGAAAGCCTTTACGCCGTTATATCGAAGCTCCTCGTTGATTTTAACGGAAAGCTCATAATCGACGCGGACGGGCTGAATTCTATTGCAAAATACGGCGTCGGCTTGCTTGAAAAAAGCAACTGCAGCGTAATGCTTACTCCGCACGTAAAGGAGTTTTCACGACTTACGGGGCTTACCGTTGACGAAATATGTCTGTCGCCCGTGAAATATGCGTACGGGTTTGCGCGCCGCTACGGCGTAAATGTTTTATTGAAGGGCGCGGACAGTATTATCACGGACGGGAAAAAAGTCGCTGTTAATAAAAGGGGCACGACGGCGCTTGCTAAGGGCGGCAGCGGCGACATGCTTTCTGGATACATGTGCGGCTGCGCCGCACGGGGGCTGGATATTTTCAACGCGGCGGTCTGCGCCGCTTATACAATGGGTTTATCTGCTGAAATAAGCTCTGCACAAAAGACGGATTATTGCGTTACTGCAAAGGATATAATTAAAAATTTGCATTTTGCAGTCAAACAGTTGACAGATTAAATTAATGCTGTTAAAATAACCGTGTTGAAAGGGAGTAGTTTAAGGCAAACTTCGTCATCACAGCGTAACCGCTCGGAGTTTGACACCTCTTATTTAGGTAACAAGACTTTCGATTTAAAGAAATTTAAGTCGGCAGTCTTATTTTTTTGACTTTCGGCAAAAAATATAATGAGGTGTATTATGGTAGGTATTGCGATTCTCAAAATCTTTTTGCTTGTTCTCGGCTTCGCTCTGCTTGTAAAGGGCGCCGACTTCTTCGTCGACGGGGCTTCGGGTATAGCGAAAAAGCTCAAAGTTTCCACGTTCGTTATAGGCGTTACCGTCGTCGCTCTGGGTACGAGCGCACCCGAAGCCGCCGTAACCATTATGGACGCGGTTGCTGGCTCCGGCGATTTGGTCGTAGGCAATATTTTAGGAAGCAACATAATAAATATTTTCCTTATACTCGGCGTTTCGGCAGTGGTGTGCAGTCTGCCGGTGGAAAAGACGACGAGGTTTATCGATTTGCCGTTTTTAGTGCTTATAAGCGGACTTTTCGTTTTGCTCGGCTTTTTAGGCGGTTCCTTTGTCTGGTGGGAGGGGCTCGTTCTTTTATTGTTGTACTGCGCGTTTATGGCTTACAATATCGTGCTTGCGACAAAGCAGTCGAAGGTTGGGCTGGAGCAGGCGACTACCGTTACCGCCGCCTACGAGGAACCGAAAGAAATTACGGGCTGGTACGGAAAACTTAAAGCGGGATACGAAAACCTTACGACTAAAGTTTGGTTTCTTATAATACTTACCGTCGTCGGGCTCGGTATGGTCGTCGGCGGCGCGCAGCTCGTCGTCGACTCGGCGCAGTATATAGCGCAGGATCTGATAGGTATTTCTCCCGAAATTGTCGCGCTTACCGTAGTCGCTTTCGGCACTTCTTTGCCCGAACTCGTAACGTCAGTTTCTGCGGCGCGCAAGGGCGACGTGGGTATCGCCACGGGCAATATTATAGGCAGCAATATAGCGAACGTTCTCTTGATAGGCGGTCTGGGCGCGGTGTGTTCGGGCGGCAACGGACTTGCTTTCTCGACGGAAGGGCTTATAAGCGGAATTGTGTCGTTGTTTGCGGCGGCGCTGATTTTCGGATTCTCTTTCGGCAAGACGAAAAGTATCGGCCGTGCGGCGGGGATAATAATGCTCGTCTGTCTCGTCGCGTACTACGGCTTTTTGTTCGCGAATTTTTACGTGTTTAAGCTGTACTGAACGGTATAAAAAATTTCATATCAGTCAACAATAAAAGTGCGGTGGTACATATTATAGAATATACACACTGCCGATAAGAGGTTGATATGAACATTAAGCGAGGAGAATTGTATTATGCCGATTTGTCGCCCGTCGTGGGCAGCGAACAAGGAGGAGTCCGACCTGTACTGGTCGTCCAGAACGACGTCGGCAACAAATATTCGCCTACCGTAATCGCTGCGGCGGTGACAAGCAAAATCAACAAAGCAAAATTACCCACGCACATAGAACTTCCGTCAAACGCATACGGTCTGCAGAAAGACTCGGTAATTCTTCTCGAACAGATACGCACGCTCGATAAGCGCAGGCTGAAAGAGAGGATAGGCGAACTGAACGAAACGACTATGTCGCGGGTGGATAAAGCTATTTTGATAAGCCTCGGCTTTACCAAATAGCGCGGCGCACGCTTTTGAAGTGCGCCTTTTAAATTTAATTGACAATTGCGCACGATTGATATATGATTATACTATGATTGAAAAACTTAAAAAACTGAAAATTAATATAGGCTGGAAAAGTCTTGTGCTCATAGGCGTATGCGTCGTTTTGGTGCTTATCGACCTGCTTACGAAGATTTTCGAAGAAAAGTATAACTGGAATTTTACGGTTATTCCGAATTTTATCGAAGTTGAAAGCGGCAGCAGAAACCCCGGTTGTGCGTTCAGTTTTCTCGCCGATTCGAGTTGGGGACAACCCTTCCTCATTGCAATGACCTTCATTTTGCTTGCGGTGATTATTTCAGTGTTTATTGTTCTGCCCGAAAGATTTACGTTTTTAAAAGTAGCCATATGCTTGATTACAGCGGGCGCGATAGGCAACCTTGTAGACAGAATAGCTTACCGCGAAGTACGCGATTTTGTAGGCATAAATATGTTCGGTAGAATGGTTTCCTGTAATTTTGCGGATTTCTGGATAGTTTTCGGTACTGTAATCGCCGTGGTGGATATGCTGTTTATCAACGAATGGGCGGTGTTTCCTCTGACGAAGAAAGCAAAAGCGGCGCAAAAGGCACGGGAACAAGCCGAAAAGGCGGAAAAAGAAGAAAGCGCGGACGATAAAAATGACGCCGAATAAGATTTTTACGGCGGACAGAGGTTGCGCCCGTGCGGACGTTTTCGTCTGCGGCGAATTTAAAAACAAAACTCGTTCTTCCGTGAAAAAACTTTTCGACGGCGGATTTGTGTCTATAAACGGCAAAACCGCCAAAGCTTCGCAGGAAATTTATACGGGCGACAGTGTAGAAGTTGTTTTGCCGCCCGCGGAGGAATACGGCGCAAAGCCGGAAAATATCCCTATCGATATAGTTTATCAGGATAAGGATATTGCGATAGTCAATAAACCGCAGGGTATGACGGTGCATATGGGCAACGGCAACGTCGACGGCACGCTCGTCAACGCGCTTTTGTACAGCCTCGACTCATTGAGCGGCATTAACGGAGTAATACGTCCGGGAATTGTGCATAGAATAGATAAGGATACGTCGGGGCTTCTGGTCGTTGCAAAGAACGACGCCGCGCACGTAAACCTTTCAAACCAGATTGCGGAAAAAACCTGTAAGAGGACGTACCTTGCGCTTTTGGAGGGCAACCTGAAAACGGACTGCGGCACGGTGACGACATACATAGGGCGTAGCCCGCAGGACAGGACGAAAATGGCCGTGGTTGCGCCCGAAAAAGGAAAACTTGCCGTTACAGATTATAAGGTGATAAAAAGATACGAGGGCTTTACGCTTTGCCGCTTCGATCTGCATACGGGCAGAACGCACCAGATACGCGTTCACGCAAAATATCTCGGGCACCCTGTTGTGGGCGACACTGTTTACGGCTATAAGAAGCAGAAATTCAAATTGAACGGTCAGCTTCTGCACGCGTTCAGGCTGACGCTTACCCACCCGACGAGCGGGGAGGATATAACTTTCGAGGCTCCGCTGCCCGATTATTTTACCGGCGTTTTAAACAAGCTTACCGAAGTATAAATTTTTGCTTGCCAAATTAAAAAAATAATGCTATACTTTTCAAAACGACAAAAAGGAGAGTTCATATGTCAAGAAGGTCTTATACAACACACACTTGGACGGAGGTTTGCGCTTTCTGGGGAATGGTAATAGCCGCGGTGGCATACATTTTCAGCGGTCTTTTCAATTTTCTCGTTAACTGGATAAACAAAATGAGCGCGGACGTTGCAAACGTCCTCAATATGATTGCTGGCATAACGCAGCTTCTGGGAAGCATAGCCCTGCTTGTTGCGATAGCTGTCCCCGCGTGGCAGTACGTCAAATACAGAAGCAAAGGTTGGAGGGTCTGCTACTGGATTGCGCTCGTTGTCTACGTTTTAGGCGTCGGCTTCGGTATGCTTTCTGTGTTCAGGACTTAATAACAAAAATTTCAATCCCCGACGCGTTCGGGGATTTTTTATTGCTCGTTTTTTACTTTACAAACTTGCGCTTATAATTTATAATTGAGATAGATTTATTTAAAAGGTTAATTATGTCAAATCCGTTAATAGCGATAGTCGGCAGACCGAACGTGGGCAAAAGCACGTTTTTCAACAGAGTTGCCGGCAGGAAAATTTCAATAACAGAGGACAGACCCGGCGTAACACGCGACAGGCTTTATGCCGACTCGGAGTGGCGCGGAAAGGCGTTTTCTATGGTGGATACCGGCGGTATAGAGATACGGTCGGAAGATACTATGTGGCGCGAGATTAAAAAACAAGCGGAAGTCGCCGTAGAAACCGCGCAGGTAATTTTGTTTTTCGTGGACGGTCGCGAGGGGCTTACCACTTCAGACTATGACGTTGCCGATATGCTCCGTAAAAGCAAAAAACCCGTAATACTCGTAGTTAACAAGATTGACGAGTATTCCGAAGAAAAAGTGTTCGAATTTTATTCCCTGGGGCTTGGCGAGCCTTTTCCCGTTTCCTCGGAGCACGGCACGGGTATAGGCGACGTGCTCGACGAGGCGGTAAGCTGGTTTGAAAAGGGCGAAAACGAAGAGGACGACAGCGTTAAAATAGCCGTTGTCGGAAAACCCAACGCGGGCAAAAGCAGCCTTGTGAATAAGCTTCTGGGCTTCGAACGCTCGATTGTTACGGATATAGCGGGCACCACGCGCGACGCGCTCGATACAAAGTTTACTTACGACGGGAAAAATTATACCATTATCGACACTGCGGGGATACGCAAAAAGAGTAAGGTCGAGGACGATATAGAGTACTATTCGGTAATGCGCGCGTTCGACGCCGTGCGCCGTGCGGACGTCTGTCTTTTAGTGGTGGACAGCTCCGACGGACTAACCGAGCAGGATACTAAAATTATAGGCTACGTGCACGAACAGGGCAAGCCCTCCGTAATCGTGATGAATAAATGGGATTTGATTGAAAAGGATACAAACACCATAAACAAGTTTGAAAGCAAGCTCAAAGAAGATTTGAAGTTTATGGATTATTTCAAATCGATTTATATTTCCGCGAAAACGGGGCAGAGGACGGAAAAGATATTGTCGCTTGTGGACGAGGTGGTTGCGCATACGAATTACAGAGTTGCGACGGGTACGCTAAACGACGTGATTTCCGACGCCGTCCGAGCGAACGAACCGCCTTCATATAACGGCAGAAGGCTGAAAGTTTACTACGCTTCGCAGGTAGCTGTTGCGCCTCCTACGATAGTGCTTTTTGTCAACAGTACCGAGTTGCTACATTTTTCATATGAAAGATTTCTTGAAAACACTTTGAGAAAGAGCTTCGATTTTTCGGGTACGCCCATTAAAATTCTGACAAGGGAAAAGAAAAAAGACTGATATGAAAGAGTTCGTCTTTTCGGATAAATGGTATTTATTTTTAATAGCCGCGGTGGTCTGCTATTTCGTGGGCTGCTTCAATTTCGCCGTGCTCATTTCGCACTTCAAGCATAAGGATATACGGCGGGAGGGCAGCGGCAACCCCGGCACGATGAATATGACGCGCACCTTCGGCGTAAAGATTGGCGCGTTGAATTTGCTGTGCGATATTTTAAAGGGCGGCGTGCCGGTGCTCGTCGTATATTTCCTGTTCAGGGGTTATGTCTTTGCCGGCACGGACGTGCGGGTTTCCGACTTTATGCGGTACCTTTGCGGAGCCTGCGTCGTCATAGGGCATATTTTCCCCGTAACTTTCAAGTTTAAAGGCGGCAAGGGCATAGCTTCCACGCTCGGGCTTTTTATGTTCGCTCTCCCCTGCGAACACTGGTGGTTCGTTTTTATAGCGATAGGCGTGCTTTTGCTCGTAATTTTGTATATTGCGGTTACGGAGTGGGGCTCGATGGGGTCGCTCCTCGGTGTTTCCGCTTATACGATTTGGCAGGCGTTGGTTTTTGCCGTACGGTACGCGGCGGAAATAAAAAACGTCTGGGTTATTTCGATTTTCGTATGTTTGCTTTTAATCAATCTTCTGACTTGGTCGGCGCATCATAAAAATATTTTAAAATTACTCGGCGGCGAAGAACACCGCACCAAAGTTATTAAGCATAAAAAGAAAATACAATAAAAGAGTTAAAACGGAGCGGAAGCAATTTGCTTCCGCTCCGTTTTTCTTTATTCTTTTTTGTCGTTGTTATCGCCCGTATTTTCTATCGAATTTATTTTGTATTCGATTTGCGGATTAGCTGCGCAGAGCGCGTCGATAAAATCTTCGTACCATTCTTCTTTCACGCCTATTACGATAAAACTTTTATTTTTGAAAAATAAATTCAATTTATGTGTGGGGCGGTCGAGTAAAATCGTTTCGATATCGTTTACGTCGCATTTGCTTTTGATAATACCGAAGCTTATTTTAAAATATTTTTCGTTTATCGAATAATATGAAGAAATCAAAAGGCTTATAAGTATAACCAAAAGCACGATAGGTATCAAAAACATTAAAGTATGCTGTATAATCGGATATACGGGATTTGCCGAAGAAGCTATGTCGCCCGTAATAACCGAATACAGATTTATGCCGAGGCCGATTACGCAAAGCGCTATTCCTATATAGATAAAAGCGGTTGTAGCTTTCGTAAATTTGTATTTGAACTTTTTCATAAGTCAATTATACTTCGCCGCACCTCAAAAAGCAATAAAAATGACTTGAAAAGTTTGTGTAATCTTTAAACCGGCTTTATTTATCTGGGTATAATGGGCGAGGGCAGAGGAATGGGGCGCGGACGGGGCCTGCCTATCGGGTTTTCGTAGCGCGGGTCCTTGAAGCCTATATGCCCGTCGTCGTTGTCGGTTGCGCGGTATTCGTGCGGTGCGCGTCGGCCTTCGGCGGCGCTGTTGTTACAGCCGGCAAAAATCGTACAAAGCGCGGCAATTAAAGCGATTAACAAAAAAAGTTTTTTCATACAAACAGTATGTAAAACGCGCAAGAAGTTATTCAATCGCTTGAAATTTATCAAATTGTATGTTAAAATCCGTAAGAATAAGGAAAAATATATGAAAAGAAAATTAACGGTATTTTTGTGCGTTATTACGGCATGGTTTTCGCTAGCCGTTTCTGCGTGCGGCGGAGGGGATAACGAGGCTTTAACCGTGTGTATGCCCGACGGTGCGCCCGCGCTTTCTATGGCTAAGTTTATGGCTGAGGATAACGGTTTCGGCAGAAATGTCGAGTACCGCGTGGTCGGCTCTTCGGAAATTGCGAGCTGTGTCACCGGCATTGACGAAGATAAAAACGCCGATATTTGCGTTTTGCCCCTTAATACGGCAAGCAAGCTTCTTGGCGACGGTACAAAATATAAAATGCTCGGTACGGTCACACACGGCAACCTGTTCATTGTCGCAGGGGCAGACGCGCAGGAGCTTACCTGTGATAATTTTGCTGAGGAAATTACGGGCAAAAAGGTGGGTGTGGTGAATTTGCCCTCTTTCCCCGGCGCGGTGTTTAAGCTTTTGCTGTCCGATTACGGCGTAAGTGACAAGGTTACGCTTTCGCCCGTGGCGGCGACAGAGGTAAGCGGTACGGGCGGCGGGTACGACTATTTCGTAATACCCGAACCTGCCGCAAGCGTAAGGGTAGGCAACGCTAAACTTAATCTTAAAATAGCGGGCAGTCTGCAAAGCTTGTACGGCGAGCAAGGCTATCCGCAGGCGGTGCTCGTCGCTAAAACAAGCCTCGTTGAAAACGACGGTGAATTTATATCGAAATTTATGGAAGAGATAGCGTCAGTAGACGGCTGGCTTGCCGACGGGGAGACTTCCGCAAGCACGATAATATCGGCAATAACGGCTCACTACCCCGACCCCGAAAACACCGCTCCGACGTTCAACGAAAAAAATTTGACGAAAACGGTCATAGCAAACTGCGCCGTAAAATTTACGTACTGCAAAACCGATAAGGATAAAATCGTTGAGTTTTTGCGCAAGCTGAAAGCTGCGGGCGATTCGTCTGCGACGGAAGTGTCGGAAAGCTTTTTTTACCTCGGTTGACAATGATTAAAAAATTTTTCTCGCAAAGAAAACTGAATATTCTGTATTCGTCCGCCGCCATATTTTTGATGTGGCTTATATGGGTCGCGGCTTATTATGCGGCGGGTAATCCGCTTGTAGTGCCGTCGTTTTCCGAAACGGCGTCAAGCTTTTTCAAGTATCTTGCCGACGGCGAATTCTGGCTTGCGGTGCTCAATTCGCTTCTGCGTACCTTTGCGGCTTTTCTGATTTCGTTCGCGTTCGCTCTCGTGTTTGCCGTGCTGTCGGTTTTAAGCAACTTCGCAAAAGTTTTTTTTAAGCCGTTTATTGTGTTCGTGCGCACGCTGCCCACTATGGCGGTAATACTTATCATACTGAAAATCACGCTCGGCAACAGGGCTGTTTCGCCTGTAATTGTCACCGTTCTCGTATTGTTTCCGCTGACCTACGAGGGGCTGATATCCGCGTTCGGCGCATACTCGGAAGAACTGAAAGAGATGTCAAAGGTCTATAATATAAGCGTAAAGGACAGACTGTTCAAAATGTATCTTCCGCTCGCGGCGCCGCAGGTTCTTTCGCGTACGGGCGCGGATATTTCGCTCGGGCTTAAAGTTATGATTTCCGCGGAGGTGCTTGCAAGCACGGCAAAGGGCTTGGGTGGCATGATGCAGCTTCAAAGTATCGCCGCCGAGGTTGCCGACCTCGCTGCGCTTACGCTTGCGGCGGTTGTTCTGGGGCTCATAATCGACGTAATATTTTCGTGTATAGATAAGTTTACGTTCGGTTGGAGGCATAAAGAGGTGGCCGACGTTGGAAATTAAAAATTTAACAAAACACTACGGCGAAAACACCGTTTACGAAAATTTCGACCTTACGGTCGAAGACGGACGGATTACGTGTATACTCGGTGAAAGCGGAAGCGGTAAAACCACGCTTTTAAACGCGGTTGCGGGGCTCATCTCTTACGATGGCGAAATCACCGCAAAGAAATGCTCGTACGTTTTTCAGTCTCCCCGACTCGTGCCCTGTCTTACGGTCGAAGACAACCTCAGACTTGTATGCAAGGATACCGGCAAAATTTTCGAAGCGCTGAAAAATCTCGGCATAGACGACAAGGCGAAAGAATACCCCGTAAGACTTTCTGGCGGGCAGGCGCAGCGCGTTTCGCTTGCAAGGGCGTTTTTGTACGGCGGTGAATTAATGCTTTTGGACGAGCCGTTTACCGCGCTCGACTTAAAACTTAAACATTCCGTAATGGGGCTGTTTAAAGAAGTCTGGAAGATTTTAAAGCCGACGGTGCTGTTTGTTACCCACGACGTGGACGAAGCGCTGTTGCTTTCCGACAGAATAATTATTATCGACGGCGGAAAAATTAAGGCGGATTTTTTTAACGACGGACGTGATGAATGCCTCAGATTAAAAATAATAGACGTTTTACTCGACAACGGGGCAGTTTAAAATTATACTGAAAAAACAGAACCCTGCTGTTTCGCAGGGTATTTTTATAAAATTTAATAAAAAAACACATTCAAAAAGTTTTCTTTTCACAATATATTGTGTTATAATAATTACGTGACTTGCAGATGTTGTGTTTTACACAATGAAGAAAGTAAAGCCGGAGCGAAAAGCCATAATAAAGAAGTATACGTTGAGCACGCCGATTACGGGCATTAAAATCATTAGAAGCAGGTTTTTGGTGCGGTAGCGCAATATGAACATGCTTACGTAAATTGCGATGGCTCCGCCGAGTATGGCGGTTAAAATAAGTTTGCCGTCGCCGCTGTGCATCTTTGCTTCGTCTCTGCCGAATTCGTCGCGTTGGGATTTAAGAAGCAATACGGCGTAAAAATTCACGGCGAGTATATACACGATAAAAATAATGTACAGTAGTAGCATACAAAAAGTATGCCGCGATTGAAAAGTTTAATACGAGAGGTTTTACAATATGACAAAAGTTGCTGTGATTATGGGCAGTAAATCTGATTTCGGCGTAGTCAAACCCGCGGTAAGCGTAATAAAAAGCTTTGGGGTTGACGTGGAGGTCAGGGTTATTTCCGCACACAGAACGCCAGAGGAAGCCCACGAGTTTTCGCGCACGGCGAAAGAGCGCGGGGTGGAAGTTATTGTTTGCGCGGCGGGTAAAGCCGCACACCTCGGCGGAGTCATTGCGGCAAACACAACGCTTCCCGTAATAGGGCTCCCCGTCAAGACCGATATGATGGGCGGGCTTGACAGTCTTTTATCGATAGTTCAGATGCCGTCCGGCATACCCGTAGCCACGGTAGGGGTTAACGGCGGCGAAAACGCAGGGCTGCTCGCGTTGCAGATTCTCGGCATAAAATACCCCGACATCGCGGAAAAACTGTCGGAATATAAAGCGAAAATGAGAAGCAAAATCAATTCGGACGACGACGCTCTTCAACAGGAGTTGAAAGAGCTTTGAACTCATACCCGCAGTGTACTCTGCGGGTTTATTAATTGACTTAAAATAAAAATAAATTTTTTTAGGAGAACAATATGCAGACAAAGGAACAGCTTTACGAAGGCAAGGCAAAAAAGGTCTTTGCGACCGAAAACCCCGATTACGTTATCGTATCTTACAAAGACGACGCAACGGCTTTCAACGGGCTCAAAAAGGGCACTATCACGGGCAAAGGCGTTATAAATAACAAGATGAGCAATCTTATGATGGCAATGCTCGAAAAAAAAGGAATCCCCACGCATTTTGTAGAGCAGCTCGACGACAGAAACACGGTTGTAAAAAAAGTTGAGATAGTTCCTCTCGAAGTAATCATAAGGAATGTTGCGGCAGGCAGCTTTTCAAAAAGATACGGCGTTGCGGAGGGTACGAAATTTGCCGCGCCCACGATTGAATTTTCTTATAAAAACGACGACCTCGGCGACCCTTTGATAAACGATTATCACGCATTGGCGTTAAATCTTGCCACAAAGGAAGAAATCGAAACCATCAAAAATATGGCTTTCGCGGTAAACGAGGCAATGAAGGAGTTTTTCAAACAGCTTCATATCGACCTTATCGACTTCAAGCTCGAATTCGGCAGATTTAAAGGACAGATAGTACTTGCCGACGAAATTTCGCCCGATACCTGCCGCTTCTGGGAAGCGGGCAGCTGGGACACCACAAAACACGTAAGTCTTGATAAAGACAGATTCCGCAGAGATTTGGGCGGAGTAGAGGACGCGTACAACGAAGTTTTCAAACGCCTTACGGGAGAGTAATAAATGGGCGGTTTTTTCGGCTCGGTAAAAAAGAGCAGCGCCATTTTCGACGTCTTTCTCGGTACCGACTATCATTCACACTTGGGTACGAAGCGTGGCGGTATGGCCGCATACGACAAAACGCTGGGCTTACAGCGTGAAATACACAATATAGAAAACGCGCCTTTCAGAACCAAGTTCGAGAAGACTTTATCCGAAATGAAAGGCAATGCGGCGATAGGCTGTATAAGCGACACTCACCCGCAACCTCTTTTAATGGTGTCCAAGCTCGGCACTTACGCGATCTGCACTACGGGGATAATCAATAACGCAAAAGCAATTATGGATAAATTGCTTTCCCGCGGCGGATATTTTGACGCGATGACGGGCAGTACGGTCAATTCAAACGAAATAGTGGCGGCGCTGATTAACAGCAAAGACAGTTACGTCGAAGGTATCAGATATGCTCAGGAGCAAATCGAAGGTACTGCGTCGATACTTTTGCTTACTGATAAAGGCACTTTGATTGCCGCGAGGGATAAGTTCGGCAGACTGCCCGTACAGATAGGCAAGTGCGAGGACGGCTATTGCGTTTCTTTCGAGAGCTTTGCATATAAAAAATTAGGTTATACGGATGAGCGTGAGCTCGGCCCTGCGGAAATTGTTGAAATTTCTGCGGACGCTATAATTCAGCTCGCCCCCGCAGGCAAGGAAATGCGGGTCTGCGCTTTCCTCTGGTCGTATTACGGTTACCCCACGTCGTCTTACGAGGGTAAAAACGTTGAGGTTATGCGCTGTAAAAACGGTGCGATTTTCGCGAAAAACGATGCAAAAATGCGTGATTTGGGCGACGTCGATTACGTAGGCGGGGTGCCCGACTCGGGTACGCCGCACGCGATAGGTTACGCAAACGCAAGTAAAATCCCGTTTGCGCGGCCCTATATCAAATACACGCCGACCTGGGCGCGCAGCTTTATGCCCGTAAATCAGGACGAGCGAAATAAAGTAGCGAAAATGAAGCTTATTCCCGTTCACGAATTTATCGAGGGTAAGAACCTGTTGCTTGTAGACGACTCTATCGTAAGAGGTACGCAGCTTAAAGAAACGGTTGAATTTTTGTATTCGCACGGGGCGAAAGCCGTCCATATGCGTTCGGCGTGTCCGCCCATAATGTACGGCTGTAAGTACCTTAATTTTTCGCGCTCATCGGGCGATATGGATTTGATTACCCGTCGCACCATAATGGAGCTCGAAGGCGAAGAGGGCTTCAATCATCTGGAAGAATACAGCGATTCATCGACAGAGCGCGGCAAAGCGATGCGCAAAGCCGTTTGCGATAAGTTCAAATTCGAATCGCTTGAATTTCAGTCTTTGGAGGGTTTGACCGAGGCTATCGGAATAGAGCCCTGCAAGCTCTGCACTTATTGCTGGACAGGCAAGGAGTAAGAATGGACGAACTTCACGAAGAATGCGGTGTATTCGGCGTTTACTCGCAGGAAAACAGAGACGTCGCGCACACCGTTTATTACGGGCTCTACGCTTTGCAGCATCGCGGACAGGAATCCGCCGGTATTGCGGTAGCGTACGCCGATAAAATAATTTACCATAAGGGAATGGGACTCGTCCCCGACGTGTTTTCGGGCGGGAACATCGATAAACTGCCCGAGGGCGACATAGCGATAGGTCACGTGCGGTATTCCACGACGGGTGCAAGTCAGCTCCTTAACGCTCAGCCCGTAGTATTTACGGGCAAGTGCGGCAAAATGGCGCTTGCGCATAACGGCAACCTGACAAACACTAAACAACTTCGCGACGAAATGATAGAAAAAAACGCCGTGTTTCAGACTACGATAGACTCTGAGGTAATGGCGGTAGTTATCAACAGTCTTTCGGACGGGGATATAATTACGGGTGTAAGGCGCGCTTGCCCGAAATTCAAAGGCTCTTACGCGCTTGTTATAATGACTACGGATAAGCTTATCGCCGTGCGCGACCCGTACGGAATAAGACCTCTGTGCATAGGCGCTATCGAGGGCGACTACTTCGTCGCAAGCGAAACCTGCGCTTTGGACGCGGTCAGCGCGAATTATCTCCGCGACGTTAAACCGGGTGAAATAGTTGTCATCGACAGTGAAGGCATTCATTCGTTTTTTATGGACAATCTTCCCGATTGCAGCAAAATGTGTATTTTCGAGTACGTATATTTTGCCCGCCACGATTCTGTTATGGAGGGGATGAGCGTCTACGAAGCGCGTAAGGAGGCGGGCAGACTGCTTGCAAAGCACTGCCCCGTCGAAGCGGACCTCGTTTCGGGCGTGCCCGATTCGGGCAACGTCGCGGCGCGCGGATATGCTGAAGAGAGCGGTATACCGTTCGTCGAAGCGCTCGCAAAAAACAGATACGTCGGCAGGACGTTTATTCAGCCCGACCAGCGTCAGCGCGAAAACAGCCTGAACGTAAAAATGAACGCGCTACGCGCTAATATCCGCGGTAAGAGAGTTATCATAATCGACGACTCGATAGTCAGAGGGACGACTATGCGCAAGATAATAAAGATGCTGCGTGGCGCCGGCGCGAGCGAAGTGCATATAAGGGTATGTTCGCCCATTATAAAGCATCCGTGCCACCTCGGCATAGATATTCAGACTTATTCGCAACTGATAGGCGCGTATAAAAACGAAAAACAGATTTGCGAAAGTCTGGGCGCGGACAGCGTCAGATATCTTACCGTGAAACAACTTGTCAGCACCTGCAAAGGCGCAAACATCGGTTTTTGTCTCGGTTGTTTCAACGGCGATTATCCCTATCCGTTAGATGGTTATGAAGCGGATAAATTAAAACTCGAATAAATTACGGAGAAAAAAATATGGCGATTTCTTATAAAGACAGCGGGGTAGACGTAGAGAGAGGCTACAAAGCCGTTCAGCTTATGAAAGAACACGTTAAATCCACGTACACGAAAGGCGTTTTGGGCGATTTGGGCTCTTTCGGCGGATTTTTTCAGATGCCGGAGGGTATGAAGCAGCCCGTGCTCGTTGCGGGTACCGACGGCGTCGGCACAAAACTCAAATACGCTATAATATCCGACAAACACGACACGATAGGCATCGACGCGGTGGCTATGTGTGTGAACGACATAGTCTGTCAGGGCGCGAAGCCGCTTTTCTTTCTCGATTATTTCGCAACCGGCAGTTTGAGCCCCGAAAAGGTTGCAACCGTCGTATCGGGCATTGCCGAAGGGTGCAGACAGTCGGAAGCCGCGCTTATCGGCGGCGAAACGGCGGAAATGCCCGGTTTCTATCCCGAAGGTGAATACGACATAGCGGGTTTTGCTGTCGGCGCGGTGGATAAAGAAAAGATTATAAACGGCAAAGACATAAAGGCGGGCGACGTTCTTATCGGGCTTAAATCGAGCGGAGTGCATTCCAACGGCTATTCGCTCGTCAGAAAGCTTTTCGGGGAAGATATCGCAGAGCTTGAAAAATATGACGAAGAGCTCGGCGCAAAGCCTATCGACGTGCTTTTAACGCCTACGAGAATTTACGTAAAAAGCATACTCGCGCTTATAGATAAAGTAAAGGTAAAGGGTATAGCTCATATTACGGGCGGCGGATTTATAGAAAATATCCCCCGCATATTCCCCGCGGGTATCGGCTGTGAAATTAACACTAAGTCGTACGAAGTACCCGCAGTGTTCAGAGTAATGCAAAACAAAGCGCAGATTTCCGACGCGCAGATTTACAATACCTTCAATATGGGTATAGGCATGGTGGTTTGCGTTGCCGAAAACGACGTAAAAGCCGCTGTTGCACAGCTTGAAAGCACCGGTGAAAAGTGCGTCATTTTGGGTAATACCGTCGAAGGAAGCGGAGTAAAACTTATATGAAAAAGCGTATAGCCGTTTTTGCTTCGGGCGGCGGCACTGATTTTCAGTCGATAATCGACGCAAATAAAAAAGAAAATTTTTGCGATATCCGTCTTTTGATAGCTTCCAAGGACGGAATAGGCGCAATCGCCCGAGCTAATGCAAACGGAATACAGAGCGAAGTGTTTTCAAAAAAGGATTATCCCGATTTGCAGACGCTGTACGCAAAGCTGTCGTATCTTTTAAAAATGCACCGTATAGACTATATAGTTCTTGCGGGTTGGCTCAAAATTATACCCGAAAGCTTTATTTCGGAGTTCCGCGACAGGATAATAAATATTCATCCGTCGCTCATACCCGCTTTTTGCGGAGCAGGTTTTTACGGGCTTAAAGTGCACGAGGCTGTTATAGATTACGGCGCGAAAATTTCCGGCTGTACGGTACATTTCGTAAACGAAGTGCCCGACGGCGGCGAGATAATCGCTCAGACTGCGGTCACGGTATCGGAAGACGATACGCCCGAAAGTCTGCAAGCGAAAATTCTTGCGGAGGAGCACAGGCTTTTACCCTATTGCGTGAAAAAGCTCTGCCTCGGTTTAATAGATAAACAGGGCAGAAAAGTAATTATAAAATAAAAAAGGAAGTTATAAAATGGAAATGAAGAAGAGGGCGCTTGTAAGCGTTTCCGACAAAGCGGGAGTCGTCGAGTTCTGCAAAGGGCTGACGGAATGCGGGTTTGAAATAATTTCTACGGGCGGCACTAAAAAAGCGCTTGAAGAGGCGGGGCTCAAAGTTATAGGAATATCCGACATAACGGGGTTCCCCGAATGCCTCGACGGCAGAGTAAAGACGTTGCACCCCAACGTGCATGCGGGGCTTCTGG